>NZ_JBFTLD010000161.1:0-14802 GCF_056396265.1 Allobosea sp. 05T422_2
CACCCTACGAGTTCATCTGCAAATGCTGGACTTCAGAGCCAGAACGATTCAGGCTCGATCCAATCCATCAAATGCCGGGACTAAACAGCTAGGTCATCGGACCGGATACGATATCGGGTCCGATGACCTAGCGGAGCAGGCTCCATGCCTTCAGGAAGAAATCCGGTGCGCCGAAATTCCCGGATTTCAGGGCAACAGCCATCGCGGGGCTACCGACGACGCGAGTCCACGGCACACCGGGGTCGATCTCGGGGCCAATCTCGAGCGTCTGGATGCCGAGGCCCTGGACAACGGCGCCCGAGGTCTCGCCACCGGCGACGAGCAGGCGCGTAACACCGCCCTTGGCGAGCAGGCGCGCCGTTTCAGCGAAAGCCTGCTCGACGATCTCACCGGCCTTGTCGCGGCCAAGCTGCCCCTGGATCGCGGCGACTTCGGCCGGGTCATCGCTGGAATAGACGAGGAAGGGTCGATCGGCTGGTTGCGCCAGCGCCCAATCGGCCAGAATTCGTGCCGTCTGCTCGCCGGTGGCCAGAGCGAGCGGATCGACCTTCAGCGCGGGATATCCGGCTTCAAGCGCCGCCTTGATCTGCCCGCGTGTGGCAGTGGAGCAGCTGCCCGAGATAATGCCGGCCCGCCCCTCGGGCGCCTCGAGATGGGCCGCGATATCGCGATCCGGCAACAGCCCTGCCTTGCGGAAGTTCTGCGGCAGCCCCATCGCGATGCCGGAACCGCCGGTCAGCAGGACCGCCCCATCGACAGCAGCGCCCAGCACCATCAGGTCGTCATTGGTCAGCGCGTCGGTCACGACATAGCGCACGCCCTGCCCCGCCAGTTCCACAAGCCGGTTCTTGACCGCGCCGGCCCCAGCCAGGACCGTGGCGTATCCGATATGGCCGACAGGGGTCTCGGTCTGTGCCGCCATCAGGCGCATCAGGTTTGAATCCCGCATCGGCGTCAACGGGTGGTCCTTCATCGAGCTCTCATGCAGAGGCACGGAGCCGACGAAGAGATAGCCCTGATAGATCGAGCGGCCATTCGCGGGAAAGGCCGGGCAAATGATGACGCTTTCCGCGCCGAGCCGGCGCATCAGCGCGTCCGCCACGGGGCCGATATTGCCGTGCGGAGTCGAGTCGAAGGTCGAGCAATATTTGAACAGGATCTGGCGCGCCCCGGCGGCGAGCAGCGCCTCGCAGGCGGCGAGCGACTGCGCCACTGCTTCCGAAACCGGATTGGTGCGCGACTTCAGCGCGACGACGACCGCATCGGCCTCCGGCAGGGTTGCATTGGCCGATGGCGCGCCGATCACCTGAACCGTCCGCATCCCGGCCCGGTTCAGCATCAGGGCGACGTCGGTCGCACCCGTCATGTCGTCGGCAATCACACCCAGAAGCATCCGTCCCATTCCCTGTTTCCAGCGCATACAAACTGCGCCTGATACCCGTATCCGTCTGGCGCAGTGCATATCAGAGATCATGCCCTGCGTGCGCGTAGCCCGGACATGCCGGCCTMAGCCAGAAGCGGAGAGCTTGGCCGCCAACTTGCATACAAGCCGAACGGCGACCCGGGAACAATACTCCGCAAGAATGATGCAGCGCATGATCGACGCCCGCCGAAACTTGCGCCAACTTGGTGCTGAACGGGACCAACCCGGGAGGCTCTTCGCTTTCGGATTCTGCATATCGACCTAGCGGCGCAAGCAGCCTGCGTTCGGCAGGCCATGCGCCAGATCTCTATCCGGCCGCGCGAACGCGCCTCACACAGAAAATCCAACAGGGGAAAACCGATGAAGCTCATTGCCGCGCTGGTTTCAGCGACCTTCCTGACGATCGCGAGCCTGCCAGCCATGGCGCAGGCGCCGAACACGCTGCGTGTCGGCCTGCAGGAAGACCCCGACGTGCTCGACCCCCACAAGGCGCGCACCTTCGTCGGTCGCATCGTCTTCATGGGGCTGTGCGACCGGCTGCTCGATATCACGCCTGACCTCAAGCTCGTCCCGCGGCTGGCGACCGAATGGTCATTCTCCCCTGACGGGCTGACGCTGACCATGAAGCTGCGCAGCGATGCGAAGTTCCATGACGGCGAGCCCTTCAATGCCGAAGCGGCAAAGGCCAATCTGGAGCGGGCGCGCACGCTGCCGGACTCCCTGCGGAAATCGGAACTCGCCTCGGTCGACAGTGTCGAGGCCGTCGATGCCACCACGCTCGTGCTGAAGCTCAAGCGCCCCGACGCGACCCTGCTTGCCCAATTGACCGATCGCGCCGGCATGATGCTGGCTCCCAAGAGCCTCAGCGGCGATGTCGGCGCCAAGCCGATCTGCTCCGGCCCCTACAAGTTCGTCGAGCGCGTCCAGAACGACCGCATCGTGCTGGAGAAGTTCAAGGAACACTGGGAGGCCGCGAACTACCAGTTCGACCGGGTGCTCTATCGTTCGATCCCCGACACCACCGTGCGTCTCGCCAATCTGAGAGCCGGCGAACTCGACATGCTGGAGCGCCTTGCGCCGACCGACGTGCCGGGCGCCCGGGGCGACAAGTCGCTCAAGATCGCCAGCACATCGAATCTCGGCTATCAGGGCATCACCATCAACACGTCCAATGGCGAGGCGGCGAACCAGCCGATGGGCAAGGACAAGCGCGTCCGCCAGGCCCTGTCGCTCGCGATCGACCGCAAGGTCCTGAGCCAGGTCGTGTTCGAAGGGCTGTACGAGCCGATGATCCAGCCGTTCAACCCCGGAAACCCCTATCTCAGCGCCGACTTCCCGGTGCCGGCGCGCGACGTCGCCAAGGCGAAGGCGCTGCTCAAGGCAGCCGGTGCCGAAAAGGTCTCGGCCGAGCTCTTCGTCACCAACAATCCCGTCGACGCGCAGCTTGGCCAGGTCATCCAGGCAATGGCTCAGGAAGCCGGCATCGACATCCAGATCCGCTCGAGCGAATTCGCGAGCCAGCTGCGCGACCAGCAGCAGGGCAAGTTCCAGATGAGCCGCATCGGCTGGTCCGGCCGCATCGACCCCGATGGCAATATCCACCAGTTCGTGACGTCGAAGGGTAACCAGAACGACGGACGCTACAGCAATCCGGAGGTCGACAAGCTGCTCGACCAGGCCCGCACCGTCTATGACGTCGCCGAGCGCAAGAAGCTCTATGACGCAGCGCAGGCAATCCTGCAGGACGAGCTGCCGATCGTCTATCTCTACAACCAGACGGTGTTCTTCGCGCTGCGCTCCAACATCGATGGCTTCGTGATCAATCCCGACGGCATGATCCGGCTCGCCGGGTTGAAGAAGAAGTGATGACCGCCTCTTCTCGAACCCCACACCCTCGTCAGCTCCGGGCGACCCTTGCGTCGCCCGGAATGGCGGCCGGGCTTAGGGGGCAGCCATGCTGACCCTGATCGGCCGCCGCGTCTTGATCGCGATCCCGACACTCTTTCTGGTGTCGCTGTTCGTCTTCGCCCTGCAGCGAGCCTTGCCCGGCGATCCGTTCCTCGTCATCGCCGGCGAGGAGCGCGATCCGGAGGTGATCGCCCGGCTGCGCGAAATCTACCGGATGGACGATCCCATCGTCGTCCAGTTCTTCGCCTGGCTCGGCCAGGTCGTGCAGGGCGATTTCGGCCGCTCGCTGCGAACCGGCGAGCCGGTGCTCGGGCTGATCCTGCAAAAGCTGCCTGTCACCATCCAGCTCGCCACGGCCTCRATCCTCGTCGCCGTCGCGATCGGCGTCCCGGCGGGCATCATCGCCGCCCGCAACAAGGGGACGGCCCTCGACTATTCCGCCAGCGCGCTCGCGTTGTCGGGTCTCTCGATTCCGAATTTCTGGCTCGGCATCATGCTGATCCTGCTCGTCTCGGTGGAGCTCAAGCTCCTGCCGGCATCGGGATATGAGCCGATCTTCAGCAACCCGATCGGCGCGATCGAGCGGCTGATCATGCCCGCCTTCGTGCYGGGCGGCGGGCTTGCGGCTTTCCTGATGCGCCATACGCGCGCTGCGATGCTGGAGGTCCTGCAGTCCGACTATGTCCGCACCGCGCGCGCCAAGGGGCTCGACGAGCAGACGGTCGTCAACCGCCATGCGCTGCGCAATGCCCTGATTCCGATCATCACCCTCTCGACGCTGCTCTTCGGCGAGCTGCTGGCCGGAGCTGTGCTGACCGAACAGGTCTTCACGATTCCCGGTTTCGGCAAGCTGATCATCGACGCCGTGTTCAATCGCGATTACGGCGTGGTGCAAGGCGTCGTCCTGTGCACTGCAATCGGCTTCATCCTGATGAACCTGCTTGCCGACCTGCTCTACATCCTCGTCAACCCACGCCTGAGGGACGGCTGATGGCGAACATCGCATTGGACCGCCCGTCCCCGACCAGCTCGTTGGAACCATTGCCGGCGCGAAGCCCGCGCGCCTGGACGAAACTGCTGCACAACCGCTCCGCCCAGATCGGCGGGGCGCTCGTGCTGATCTTCGTGCTGATGGCGATCCTGGCGCCGCTGCTGCCGCTGGCAGACCCGCTGAAGTCGAACTTCCTCGCCATCCGCAAGCCGCCTTCGGCGCTGTACTGGTTCGGCACCGACGAACTCGGCCGCGACCAGTTCTCCCGCCTGTTCTACGGCGCGCAAACCTCGCTGCTGGCCGGCATCTTCTCGGTCTCGATCGCGCTGGCGGTCGGAGTACCGTTCGGGCTGCTGGCGGGGTGGTATGGCGGCTGGATCGACATCGCGATCTCGCGCGTCACAGAAGCGATGCTGGCCTGCCCCTTCCTGATCGTCGCGATTGCGTTTGCAGCGATCCTCGGCCCCTCCTTGACCAACGCCATGATCGCGATCGGCCTCTCGGCCGTTCCGATCTTCATCCGGCTGGTCCGGGGCCAGGTGCTCAGCATCAAGGCCGAGGATTTCATCGAGGGAACGCGCGCGATCGGTGCCCGCGACATGCGGATCCTGTTCCTTCACGTCCTGCCGAACACGCTTTCGCCGATCGTGGTGCAATCCACCCTGTTCATGGCGCAGGCGATCATCCTGGAAGCGGCCCTCTCCTTCCTCGGCCTCGGCCAGCAACCTCCCGCTCCGTCCTGGGGTCAGATGCTCAACGTCGCCAAGAATTTCATGGAGCAGGCGCCGTGGATGTCGGTCGCGCCCGGGATCACCATCTTCTTCGCCGTTCTCGGCTTCAACCTGCTCGGCGACGGCCTGCGGGACGCGCTCGACCCCAAAGAACACTAAGCAAGCCTAGGGATAGCATCATGTTCACGACCCGCCCCGAAATCCTCGGCACCTTTGGTGTCGTCACCTCGACGCATTGGCTCGCGACGGCCTCCGGCATGGCCATGCTGGAAAAGGGCGGCAACGCCTTCGATGCCTGTGCCGCCGCAGCCTTCGTGCTCCAGGTCGTCGAGCCGCATCTGGTCGGCCCGGCCGGCGACATGCCGGCCGTGTTCTATTCGGCCGAGACGAAGAAGGTCGAAGTCATCTGCGCGCAGGGCCCGGCTCCGCAGGCAGCCACCATTGCGGCCTTCAAGGAACTCGGCCTCGACCTGATCCCCGGATCGGGACTGCTCTCGACGGTCGTGCCCGGCGCTTTCGGCGGCTGGATGACGCTGCTGCGCGACCATGGCCGCCTGTCGCTGCGTGAGGTTCTCGAGCCGGCCATCGGCTATTTCGAGAACGGCCATCCGATGCTCCCGCGTGTCTCCGACACGATCGGCTCCCTGACCGATCTCTTCACCAATGAGTGGCCGACCTCGGGGGCGGTCTATCTGCCGGGCGGCAACGTGCCGAAGGGCAAGGAACTCTTCAGCAACAAGGCCGCGGCGGAAACGTACAAGCGCATTCTGTCGGAAGCGGAAGCCGCCGGCGGTTCGCGCGAGAAGCAGATCGAGGCTGCTTACGACACCTGGTACAAGGGCTTCGTCGCGGAAGCGATGGACGCATTCTGCCGCACGACCGAGGCGATCGATTCCTCCGGCCGCCGCCACAAGGGCCTGCTCACCGCCGACGACATGGCGCGCTGGAAGCCGACCTACGAAACGCCCGCGAGCGTGAACTATCACGGCTGGGAGGTCTTCAAGATCGGTCCCTGGGGCCAGGGCCCCGTCTTCCTGCAGACGCTGAAGATCCTGGAAGGCATCGATATCGCCGCGATGGGACCGGCCAGCCCGGAATTCATCCATCACGTCACCGAGGCGATGAAACTCGCCTTCGCCGATCGCGAGGCCTATTACGGCGATCCGGATTTCGTGAAGGTGCCGATGGCGACGCTGCTTTCGGAGGATTACGCCCGCGGCAGGCGCAATCTCATCACCGACAAGGCCTCGCATGAGCTGCGCCCCGGCATGATCCCCGGCTTCGAGGAGCAGGTCGGCAAGATGCTGGCGAATATCCGCATCGCCGGGCAGAGCGGCGCCGGCGGCGCAACCGTCGGCGAACCGACGCTCGCCTCGATGGTTGCATCGTCGAAGCGCGGCGATACCGTTCATATCGACGTGATCGACAAATGGGGCAACATGATCGCCGCCACGCCGTCTGGCGGCTGGCTGCAATCCTCTCCCGTCATCCCCGAGCTTGGCTTCCCCCTGAACTCGCGCGCGCAGGCATTCTGGCTGGAAGAGGGCCTGCCGGCCTCGCTCGCGCCGCTGAAGCGCCCGCGCACCACGCTGACGCCGACACTGGCCTTCGAGAATGGCGAACCGCGCCTGGCTTTCGGCACGCCGGGCGGCGACCAGCAGGAGCAATGGCAGCTCGGCATGTTCCTGCGCCGGGTGCACCACGGTCTCAACCTGCAGGAGGCGATCGACCTGCCGCTGTTCCACACGCAGCACTTCCCCTCGACCTTCTATCCGCGCGAAGCGCGGCCGGGGCATCTCACGGTCGAGGAGAGCATCGGCGCTGCGGCGATCGCCGATCTGGTCCGGCGCGGCCATGATCTCGAGAAGGCCCCGGCCTGGACCGTCGGACGCCTGACCGCGGCGGAGAAGAGCAGCAATGGCCTCTTGCGTGCCGCGGCGACGCCACGTCTGATGCAGGCCTACGCCGCCGGCCGCTGAGAAGGATTGCTCCATGACCTGGTCTATCGTCGCCCGCGATGCGGCGACAGGCGCCTATGGCGTCGCGGTTTCCACCTGCGCCTTCGCCGTCGGCTCGCGCGTGCCGCAGGGCGCGGCGCGCACGGGGGCGCTTGCCACACAAGCCTTCCTCAACCCGCTCTATGGCATCGATGGCCTGCGGCTTCTGCTCGAAGGCCGCCCGGCCGCCGAGATCGTCGCCAACCTCACAGCGGCCGATGAGGGGCGCAATCATCGCCAGCTGCACATCATCGACCGGGACGGCAAGATTGCCGCTCATACCGGTTCGGCCTGCATCGACTGGTGCGGCTCGGTCGAAGGCCCGCAGGTCTCGGTGGCTGGCAACATGCTCGCCGGACCGCAGGTGATCGAGGAAACGCTGAAGGCCTATATTGCGGCCTCGGCGCTCGATTTCGACGAGCGCTTGCTGGTTGCGCTCGAGGCCGGAGAGCGGGCCGGCGGCGACAAGCGGGGTCGCCAGTCCTGCGCGGTTCGGATCTGGTCGACCGATGCCTTTCCGAGCTTCGACATCCGCGTCGACGATCACGCAGACCCGCTCGCCGAATTGCGGCGGCTCTGGCGCATCGCGCACCAGCGCTCCGTGCCCTACCAGGCCGCCTCGCCGTCTCGTGCCCGACCGGCGGGGATCACGGACCGCACCGAGCTCGATCGGCTGTGCAGCGAGTATGCTGCTGCCTGGAATGCGAGGCACCCCGAGAGCTGAGCCCTTCGGCCGTCCGGGGCGTGGCATCGCGCCTGGCCCCGGCTTCGGATGGGCGCCAAGCACAATCTCTGCGTCAATGCTGCAACAGGGCGCCGTGATCGTCGGCAGTCCTGTCGCCGTCTTGACGCAGATCAATCACTTTCCCCGAGCACTGGCGAAGAACGGTCCCACCGGCCGGGCAAGTTGCGATGGATTGAGTCGCCCACCGGCAGCAGCTGGGGACCATCATGACGACACGCCTTCTCCCGACCGCTCTGAGCGCCGTCCTGCTCGCAGGCACCGCGCTGACAAGCGCTGAGGCAGCCGATCTGCCCTCCTACAAGGTACAGCCGGTCGCGCCGATTCTGGCGCAGTGGAGCCCCTGGATGATCCGCGGGCGCGCACTCGTCGTGGTACCACAGGAGGATGCCTCGCTCCGGATCGGCGGCGTCACAGTTCCCGGCGCGGACGTCAGCATCTCGACCTCGGTCGTGCCCGAACTCGACATCAGCTATTTCTTCACGAAGAACATCGCCGCCGAGCTGATCCTTGGCGTCACCCCGCATCGCGTCAAAGGCGCTGGTGCTCTCGCCGGAGCGCGGATCGGCTCTGCCTGGCTGCTGCCGCCGACGCTGATGCTGCAATATCACTTCACTGACCTCGGGCGCATCAAGCCCTATGTCGGCGCCGGCGTGAACTACACGGTCTTCTTCAACGAGAAGGCCAAGGGCGGCTTCACCKATTTCGATCTGAAGGACAGCTTCGGCCTCGCCCTGCAGGCCGGCTTCGACTACATGATCGACGACCACTGGGGCATCAACTTCGACGTGAAGAAGATCTTCCTCGAGCCGAAGGTCAAGGTGAACAACGGCCTGGTCAGCGGCAAGGTCAAGATCGATCCCTGGCTGATCGGGACAGGCGTCACCTACAAATTCTGAGCTGAAAGATGTTCAGGCTCCCCCGCCGGGTGCGGCGAGGGAGCCTTGAGAATCGGTCCGGAACGTGGATTACGGCTTGGGAAGGCCGATGCAGACACTGAAGGTCAGATCATCGGACCGGCTGCGCGATCCGGTCCGATGATCCTGTTGTCAGGTCAGCCTGCCGCGCGCCGCGACCGGTAGTTCGCCGATCAGCTTGTCGCCGCGCACCGTGATCAGCCTGTCGACCATGTTGACGACGACGCAGACATGGTTCGGCACGATCCGGACGACCTCGCCGACCTTCGGCCGTTCATTCGAGGCCGCAAGGTCGAGGAAGCCATGCTCCTCGGCGAATTTGGCAATCTTGGCGGACGGATACTCCAGAATATAGCCGTGCCCTTCGAGGCCGCCGGTGTCGCTCGTCAGCGTCTTGGACCCTGAATCGAGGATGCCGCGCTCCGGGCCGGCACGGCTCACCACCGTCGCATAGACCGTCAAGGCGCAGTCATCGAGGCTGGCGACGCCCGCCGCGACCTGCATGCGGTCGTTGAAGATCGAGGTACCGGCGCGGTGCTCGGTCGCGCCCTTGAGCTTGCCGATATTCGGAATATTGGGCGAGCCACCGGTCGAGACGATGCCGGCCTCGAGCCCCGCATCGCGCAGGCCCGCATTGGCCGTGTCGAGGAAGAGCTGCGTCCGGTCCCAGCCATCCTCCGGCGGATACATCAGGAAGCCGGCGAAGCGCAGGCCCTTGGAACCGGCGATCATCTTGGCAAGCTCGACCGCCTCACCAGGCGTCTCGACGCCGGCGCGCTGGCGACCGGTGTCGCATTCGACCACGACCTCGAGGTCGCGCCCGGCGATCTCGGCGGCCGTCGGCAGGCCGGCGATGGTGACGGGATTGTCAGCCGCCACGATCATCCGCACACGGCGCTGAAGCGCGCCGAGGCGCCCAAGCTTCTCCTCGCCGAGGATGTTGTAGCTGATCATGATGTCGTCGAGGCCGCCATCGGCCATGACCTCGGCCTCGCCGAGCTTCTGGCAGGTAATGCCGCGGGCGCCGGCCTCGCGCTGCAGGCGCGCGAGCTCGGGCGATTTATGCGTCTTGATATGCGGACGATTGGCGACGCCGGCGGCGTCGCAGGCGGCCTGGAGGCGCGCGATATTGGCCTCGACCTTATCGAGATCGATGACGACGGCCGGCGTGCCGTAGACGCGGGCAATTTCCTCGGCAAGCGCGGTCATGGCAGCACCCGGATGATGACTTCGATCTCGACGGTCATGTTGTTGGGCAGCGAGCCCATGCCCACGGCCGAGCGGGCGTGACGGCCGTTCTCGCCGAGAACGGCGACGAACAGGTCCGAGCAGCCGTTGATCACCTTGGGCTGTTCCGCGAAATCCGGCACCGCATTGACCATGCCGAGCAGCTTGATGACCTCGACCTTGTCGAGCGAACCGGCGGCCTCCTGCATAGCCGCGAGCAGACCAAGCCCGGTCTGCTTGGCGTGTTCGTAAGCCTCTTCGACCGTGACATTGGCGCCGACCTTGCCGGTCGGATAGCTGCCATCGGCCCGACGCGGCCCCTGGCCGGAGAGATAGACGATATCGCCAGCCCGCTTGAAGCGGACATAGTTGGCGACCGGCGTCGCGACGTTGGGCAGTGTCAGCCCGAGTTCCTTGAGCCTGGCTTCGGCAGACATGGTGTTTCCTCTATCGTTATTGTGGCGCGGCGTTCCGCGGACGGCACACAACGCGCGCCCGTGAGACTCCGACGTGAGATGCCCGGGTCAAGCCCGGGCTTGTCGGCAGCACGACCTGGCCTTAGGCCGCCACCTTCTTGAACTTGTTCGTGCGCTTCGGGTGCCACCACTTGCCCTTCAGCACCACGCCCTCGGAAACGAACTTCTTGTCGCCGATCAGGTGCTCCCCGACGACGTCGACATAGTCGAACTTGCCTTCCTTGACGGTGAGGATGGTGGCGTCGCCCAGCGAGCCGACCCTCAGCGAGCCGTATTCGGGACGCTTCAGCGCCATGGCGGCATTCACGGTCGAGGCTGCGATGACGTTGTTCAGGCTCATGCCCATGCAGAGGAACTTCGACATGGTGGTGACCTGGTCATAGGCCGGCCCGTCGATGCAGAGCTTGTGAACGTCCGACGAGATCACATCCGGCTCGAAGCCATTGGCAAGCATGGCGCGCGTCGTCTTGAACGAGAACGAGCCCTTGCCATGGCCGATATCGAAGATGACACCGCGCTTGCGGGCGGCGAGCACCTCCGGCTTCACCGTGCCCTGGGCCGTCGCGGGTGCGTTCGGGAACGGCCGGAAGGCGTGGGTCAGTACGTCGCCCGGCCGCAGCATGCCGATGACTTCCTCATAGGATGGCGGCGGATGGTCGATATGGCACATCAGCGGCATGCCGACCTCGTTGGCCACCTGCAGCGCGATGTTCAGAGGCACCGTCCCGGACGTGCCCGAGGCATGCAGGCCGACGCGGACCTTGATGCCGACGATATAGTCGCGATTGGCGTCGGCGACTTCGACGCAATCAATCGGATTCATCATGCGCAGGTCGCCGCTCTCGCCGACCATGACGCGATGATCGAAGCCGTAGATGCCGGCATGCGAGACATGGAGATAGGCCAGGATGCGGGCCYGGCTCTGCTCGATCACATGCTTGCGGAAGCCGGCCCAGTTGCCCGGTCCGGCGCTGCCGGTGTCGACCGAGGTGGTGACGCCGGACATGCGGCAGAACTCGTCGGCATCGATGCCGAGCGAGGTGCCGCCCCAATAGACATGGGTGTGGAGGTCGATCAGGCCGGGCGAAACGATATAGCCCGAGACATCGCGAACTTCAGTATCGGCGCCRCCCTTCAGGTCCTTGCCGAAGCCTGAGACCTTGCCGTCGGTGAAGGCGACATCGAGAATGCCGTCATGCTTCTGCGAGGGATCGATGACCCGCCCGCCTTTCAGGATGAGATCGTGGTTCATGGCTGGTCCTTTGACGGCAAACTCAGAGCGGTGAGATAGCGCCCTTGCGCTCCACGATCATCCGGTATTGCTCCGGCTCGCGGTGGCGGGCGAAATTGAATGTGGATGCCTTGTAGCTCTTGCCGAGATCGAGATCACAGCGGGCGACGACGAGTTCGTCCCCCTCGGTGACGGCCTGGGCCACGACCTCGCCGGTCGGCGCAATGATGCAGGATCCGCCGATCTGGTCGACGCCGGCCTCGAGCCCCGCCTTGGCCACGCCGACGACCCAGGTGGCGTTCTGGTAGGCACCGGCCTGCATGACGAGCTGATTGTGGAAATTGCCGAGGCGGTCGTGGTCGGGCGCCGGGGGGTTATGCTTGGGCGTGTTGTAGCCGAGCACGATCAATTCGACATCCTGCAACCCCATGCTGCGATAGCTCTCGGGCCAGCGCCGATCATTGCAGATCATCATGCCGATATTGGCATCCATCGTCCGCCACACGGGCCAGCCGAGATTGCCGGTCTCGAAATAGCGCTTCTCGAGATTCTGGAAGGGAGCGCCCGGCCGGTGCTCGGGATGTCCAGGCAGGTGGATCTTGCGATATTTGCCGACGATCGAGCCGCTCTTGTCGACCAGGACCGCGGTGTTGAAGCGGCGCTTGCGCCCGTCCTCGAAGGCGAGCTCGGGATAGCCGAGATGGAAGCCGATACCGAGACGGGCGGCCTCCTCGAAGAGCGGCGCCGTCTCGTTCGAGGGCATGGCACTCTCGAAATAGGAATCGATCTCGTCCTCGTCATCCATCCACCAATGCGGAAAGAAGGCTGTCAGGGCGGCTTCTGGATAGACGACGAAATCGCAGCCATGCCCCTTGGCCTGGCGCATCAAGGCGATCATGCGGGCGACGKCCGAAGCGCGGCTTTCATCCCGATGGATGGGGCCGAGCTGGGCTGCGGCCACCGTCAGAATTCGACTCACCTTGTTTCCTCCTCAGCGCACGGGCCAGCATCGCGATCATCCAGGGCAGGCGAAAGCCGGTCAGCCCGCATGGACGCCATCGGATTTCCGCAGACCGCACCCCGAATCCGGGGTGCGAGGCCAGCGGACGCTGCGGCAGAGCCAGCCGGCATGGTGGATGCGGTTCCCCTCAGAGGCTCTTTGCCAGGCGGGGATCGAGCGAGTCGCGCAGGCCGTCACCGAGCAGGTTCACGGCAAGCACCGTGATCGACAGGAAGACCGCCGGGAACAGCACGATATGCGGCCGGACCTGCCAGAGCGCCCTGCCCTCGGCCATGATATTGCCCCAGGACGGCRTCGCCGGCGGAATGCCGGCGCCGATGAAGGAGAGGATCGCCTCGACGATCATCGCGCTGGCGCAGATATAGGTCGCCTGCACGGTCATCGGCGCGATGGTGTTCGGCAGGATGTGGCGCATGATGATGCGCGGCGCGCGTGCACCGGCGGCCACCGCCGCCTCGACATAGGGCTGCTCGCGCAGGCTGAGCACCACGCCGCGCACCAGGCGGGCGACGCGCGGGATTTCGGCAATGGTGATGGCGATGATGACGTTCTGGACCGAGCCGCGCGTCAACGCCATMAGCGCGATCGCCAGCAGGATCGGCGGGATCGACATCATGCCGTCGATGCCCCGCATGACGATGCCGTCAGCCCGGCGCACGAAGCCTGCGAAAAGGCCGATCGCCAACCCGACCAGAGACGACAGGATGGCGACGGTGAAGCCGACAATCAGCGAAACCCGCGCGCCGTAGATGACACGGGAATAGATGTCGCGCCCGAGCATGTCAGTGCCGAACCAGTACTGCTCCGAGGGCATCCTGGTGCGCCTCGCCGGCGCGATCGCGGTCGGATCGACAGTCCAGAGCAKCGGCGCAAGGATGCCGATGAGGATCATGAGCAGCAACAGGCCGCCGCCGATCGCGACCGAGGGGTGCCGGCGCATGAAGCGCAGCAGGTTTCTCAGGGGTGATCTCTCTGGCCCGATCCCGGCCAGAGCGGGAGCCGCCACGGCGGCAGGGCTCTCGGAGCGCGTCGTCAATAGCGTATCCTCGGATCGAGAAGCGTGTAGACCAGATCGATGATGAGGTTCACCAGCACGTAGACGAAGCTGAACATCAGGACGACGCCCTGAATCACGGGATAGTCGCGCCGCAGGATGGCATCGACCGTCAGCCGGCCCAGTCCGGGAATGGCGAAGACGCTCTCGGTCACCACGGCACCGCCGATCAGCAGGGCGATGCCGATGCCGATGATCGTCACGATCGGGATCGCGGCATTCTTCAGCGCATGCAGGAACAGGACGCTGCGCTGGCCGAGCCCCTTGGAACGTGCCGTGCGGATGTAGTCCTGCTGCAGCACCTCGAGCATCGTCGCGCGCGTGATGCGGGCGATCAGCGCGATATAGACGAGGCCGAGCGTGACCGAGGGCAGGATGAGGTTCCGGAGCCACGGCCACAGCCCTTCCGAGAGCGGCGTGTAGCCCTGCACCGGGAGCCAGTCGAGTTTCAGCGCAAAGACATAGGCCAGGAGATAGCCGACGACGAAGACCGGGATGGAAAAGCCGAGAACGGCAAAGGCCATCGCGAACTTGTCGACCCAGGTGCCTGCCTTCCAGGCCGCGATCACCCCCATCGGCACCGCGATGACGACCGCAAAGATCAGCGTCAGCACCATCAGCGAGACGGTCGGCTCGATGCGCTGGGAGATGAGCTGCGTCACCGGCAGCGAGGTGAAGATCGACGTGCCGAGATCACCCTGCAGCACCCTGAAGAGCCACTCGCCGAACCGTATCAGGTAGGGGCGGTCGAGCCCGAGGCTCAGCCTGATCTTCTCGACATCCGCGGGCGTCGCCTGATCACCCGCGATGACTGCCGCCGGATCTCCCGGCGCTATGTAGAGGAGAGAAAAGACGAACAGCGCCACGAAAGCCATCACCGGGATGGTCGTGATGATGCGTCTGACGATGAAAGCCAACATCGCGGCGCTGTATCCCTATCGTTGCAAATCAGGCCTTGGAGACGCCCCAGAAGAACGGCAACGGCCCGCTGACGACGCCCGAGACGTTCTTCCGCCAGGCTTGGTAGCCGAGATAGAAGCCGGTCGGCGCGTAGACGACATTCTGAACCGCCGCCTGGTTGAGC
>NZ_JBFTLD010000162.1:0-14757 GCF_056396265.1 Allobosea sp. 05T422_2
ATATCATGTTGTCGCGGCGGCTGGGCACCATCGGGAGCATGAGGAAAAACTCAGCATGCGATTCTCCGGGCAGCCTCATGATGATGTAATAGGGCGTCATCATCGCGGTGCCGCCGCCCCCCGGTTGCAGGGGGAATTGCCAAAGATCTTCGCGGTTATAGAAAACGTCGGCCGCCTCCATGTGGTAGGTTTGATAGAGCCGCGCCTGAACCAGGAACAGGTCCTCCGGATAGCGAATATGCTTCTGCAGGTCTGAAGGCATGGCCGCGAACGGCTTGAACAGGCCCGGAAAGATGCGCTGGTAGGTCGCGGCAATCGGATCACCGGGATCCATCAGGTAGAAATCGACGGCCCCGCTGTAAGCATCGACGACAGCCTTCACCGAATTTCGAATGTAGTTGAGATCGCCATCTTGCGCAGGCTGCGCATAGGGGAAATAGGAGCTCGTCGTATAGGCATCCTGCATCCAGAGCATCCGCCCATTGCTGATGACCAGATAGGGATCATGATCGAGCCGGAGAAACGGAGCGATCGTTCGCACCCGTTCCTGGATGTTGCGGCGGATCATGATCCKGCTATCGGCAGTGATATAGCTTGAGAGGAGCAGGTTCGGGTCGTTGAAGTAATAGGCGAACAGCATTCTGCTCGCCATCACTCCGATCGGAACGCCACCTGTGCCGTCATAGGCCGCATAGACATTGTCTTTGCCCTTCGGATAATCGAACTCCGGTGTGCTTCCCTTGACAATGACGTAGCTGTCGCTCTCTTCGCCGTAGTAGATGCGCGGCTCAAGGATTTTGGGACCTCCGTCTGCGACGGGTGGGATATCCCGCAAATAGAGGACGGGTAGTCCTTCGGTACTCTTTCGGGTGACCGGGCTCATCACCGCGCCATTGCCGTGAGTAAACAGCACGTGGCGGTTGACCCATGTCTGGGCATTCGGCGGCAGCAACGAGGGCCGTAGTTCGCGAGCCGAAAGCATCACGCTTTGGTAGGAACCATCGAGCCAGTAGCGATCAACGTCAGGATCATGGAATTTGTAGTAGGTGCGAATCTCCTGCAGCTGCGCGTAAGTATCCGACAAGGGCAGTTGGTCCCACAGCCTGATATTTTCGATTGTCGCCTTGTTGGCCGCTAGCGTGTCGAGAGATAGCTTCTGTTCCGCGGCAAACGGCTTGGCTTCGATCTGATCGAGATTATAGGCCTGCCGGGTGAAAGCGATGTTGCGTTCGATATACGGCTTCTCCAGCTGCAACTCGCTTGGTCTGACGAAGAACTGCCGGAACAGCGCGGGGGCTGCGCCGGACAGCACGACTGAGCCGATGGCAACGAGCATGAACGCTGCGGCAGGAAGCCAGTAGGTACGCATCCAGATGTTTACCCACGCGGCGAACGCCGCGATGATCGAAAACCCGATCAATAGCCACAGGCCCGGTAGCCCCACATGGACATCGGTGTAACTGGCACCGACGACCACACCGTTATCGCCATAGAGCAGCAGATAGCGGTCGAGACCATAGGACCAAGCCTTCACCGCGAAGAGAAGACCGAGCACTGCCGAGCCGTGAGCGATCACTGTCTGCGATATTGATCGCCGCGGCACGTCGTATTCGATCTCGCCATGCACCCAGTAGATCGTTCCGGCGAAGAGCGCGCTCAAAACAAGCGTGAGCAACATCCAGTTCTTGAGGAGGAAATAGGCAGGCAATGAGAAGAGATAGAAGCCGATGTCCTTGTTGTAGAGCGGGTCGTCTGCGCCATATGGCACCTGATAGAGAAACCGCAGGAAGATGCCCCAATTGCCGGCTTCCGCCGCGGCGACGAGCAGCGCGARCAAACCAGCACCGCCTGCAACAACCCAGGGCCAGGGCAATCGATCGCGCGCGAGCGCGAGCAGATCGGGCAACAGCACGGTGCCCGGKGGTTGCCACGTGAGGCCGGCGACAGCCTGTATCGGCGGCCGCCGGGCAAAACGCACGGCCAGCCATCCGTTGAGCCAAAGAACGACGGCAGTCGCCGTCCAGACAGCAAAGAAGACGACAGCTTCAGCTTCGATTGTTGTCCAAAAGACCTGCAGATAACCGATCGAGGAAAACCACAGCCAATCGACCAGCCAGTCACTCGCGAGCCCGAGCAGGACAAGGCAAAGCCCGACGACGACGGCCGCAATGACGAGCCTGACCACGGCGTTCTGCCGTGGCGCCTTCCGTCCGGGTCCGGCGATCCCGATCGTCATGGTCCAATTATAGCGGAAATGAGGGACGCCTGCCGCTTCCTTCGTGATCAGGATCGCGCGTCAAGGCGACGCGACGCCGATGCTCAAAACTCTATCGCCGGGACCGTGGAACGAGTGAAGCTGTTTCGAACTCTTGGGGGCAGACCGGATCAGCCGATCGCGTCCTCGCGACGCCGCCTGTCATCYCCAGCGGCTCTCGCATCCGCTATCGGCCGGCGAACTGCGGATTGGCAATCGCGATCATATTGAGGTCGTCGGGGATATCCCCCATATCGCCGTGATTGAGGGAGTCCTTGCTGTGCAGACGGTACAGGCGACCCTTGTCGCGGCAATTGCAGCCGCCGCATTGGCGTTCTCTCCCCTTTCCGCCGCGACGGGGGAGAACAGCAGAGCTGCATTGATCATTTCCGTCGACGGCGCGATCGGACCGGCGACGGCCGGTTACGTGAAAGACGCTCTGGCCAAGGCAAACGAACGACGCGCCGAAGTTGTCATTCTGCGTCTGAATACACCGGGCGGCCTCGCGACCAGCATGCGCGAGATCGTCGCAGACGTGCTGGCCTCATCCATTCCTGTCGTCGGTTACGTCTCTCCTTCCGGCGCCCACGCGGCCAGCGCGGGCACCTATATCCTCTATGCGACGCACATCGCAGCAATGGCGCCGGGCACCAATCTCGGCGCGGCGACGCCGGTACAGATCGGCGGTCCGGTACCCGGTCTGCCGAGCAAATCCACCGACAAGGACGGCAAGGACAAGAAAGATAGCGCCCAGCAAACAGAGCCGACGGAGGCGATGACGGCGAAGATGACGAACGATGCCGTCGCCTCAATCCGCAGCCTGGCCGAGTTGCGCGGACGCAACGCCGATTGGGCCGAGAAAGCTGTCCGCGAGGCAGCCAGCCTTTCCGCCAGCGCTGCGTTGCAGGCGAATGTCATCGATCTCATCGCGCGCAACCCGACTGAGCTGCTCAAGCAAATCGATGGTCGCGTCGTGGAAATTGCGGGTGGCGAAACCCGGCATCTGGCGACGAAGGATGCAACGATCGGGGCGCTCGATCCCGGATGGATCTCGCAATTTCTGTCGGTCATCACCGACCCCAACGTCGCCTTCATTCTTCTGCTGGTCGGCGTCTACGGTCTGATTTTCGAATTCGCGTCTCCCGGCGCCATCGCGCCCGGGGTGGTCGGCACGATTTGTCTGCTGCTGGGTCTCTATGCCCTCAACATGCTGCCGATCAACTATGCCGGCCTCGCGCTGATGCTGCTGGGGATCGCACTCTTCACGATCGAGGCCTTCACTCCGACTGCGATCGTCGGCATCGGTGGGATCATCGCTTTCGTGCTCGGAGCGATGATGCTCTTCAAAGTCGAAGCACCGGGATATCGCTTGTCATGGTGGGTCATTGGCATCGCGGCGGCGATGTTCATTGGCCTGATTGTCGTCATATTCAGTTCGCTTAGGCGAGCCCGCAAAGGTCCTGCACGTGTCGGTGCACAAGCCATGCGCGGCCTGTCCGCCGAGGTCCTCGACTGGGCTGACAGAGAAGGCCACGTCTTCACACAGGGTGAGCGCTGGCAAGCACGCAGCGCGGAAGCCTTCAGACCAGGAGAGATGGTCGAGGTGGCTAGCATCATGGATCTGACGCTGATGGTGCGTCGGCGGCCGGGACTGACCGCCGGCGAAGGAGGTGCGCGGTGATGCTCGATTGTTTGATCTATGCACTGCTCGCGATCGCCGTGATCGTATTCTTCTCTTCGGCCATTCGCATCCTGCGGGAATACGAGCGCGGTATCATCTTCACGCTCGGACGCTTCTCCGGCGTGAAAGGCCCGGGCCTCATCATTCTGATTCCGTTCGTCCAGCAGATGGTGAAAGTCGATCTCAGGGTGATGGTTCAGGACGTGCCGCCACAGGACGTGATTTCCCGCGATAACGTCTCCGTCAAGGTAAACGCCGTTCTATACTTCCGCATCATCGATCCCGAGCGCGCAATCATCAAAGTCGGAAATTTTATGATAGCGACCAGCCAGCTGGCACAGACCACACTGCGCTCGGTGCTTGGAAAACATGAACTGGACGAGATGCTCGCGGAGCGGGACAGACTCAACGCCGACATCCAGGAGATTCTCGATCAGCAAACCGACGCCTGGGGCATCAAGGTCACCAACATTGAGATCAAGGATATCGATCTCAATGAAAACATGGTGCGCGCCATCGCCAAGCAGGCCGAGGCGGAACGACTTCGGCGCGCGAAGGTGATCAACGCGCTGGGCGAGCAGCAAGCCGCCGAGAAGCTGGTCGAGGCAGGTCGGATACTTGCCCAGGAACCGCAGCCGATGCAGTTACGCTATTTCGCGGCGCTTCACGACATCGCGGGAGAGCGATCCTCGACCGTGGTCTTTCCTGTACCAATGGATCTGCTCGACCATCTGAAGCCGCAGCGGAGCGGAACAACGTGACCTTGGTCATCGCGTTGGAGAATGGCGCGCCAATCCAGGTGGTTTCTCAATGGCAAGGACATCGCCAACCGCAGCGTAGACTTTGTCGAGGGCTGCCGTCTGGACGAACCGCTGCAGCATCGTGATGTGCGGGCGGTGCGTTGCATCCAATGCGTAGCCCTTTGGGAAAACCTCGCGTAGGCGGGCATTGGCAGCCTACGCGTGTTTGACCATTGTTGCGTCCGGTTCCAGCGCGATGCCGATGGCCGTGRCGGGATTTTCCTGCGCCGCCCCTGGGCCGGCCGGCAATCCTAAGCCTGTTACTAATACCAACGGCCACTGAGGCTGACTCACGGGGCCTTTTCGGCGATCGGTTTCGCTGATTCCATGGGCGCGACCATGGCTGCTGCGGTGAAGCTTCGTACGGACTACTCGGCCGTCGATCTGCGACGGCTCGCGGCGGGGTCGAGGCACGCCAACCAGAGCCGCCGGCTTCTGTCGCTGGCGGCGGTTCTCGATGGCATGGACCGGGAGCAGGCTGCGCGGATCGGCGGGATGGACCGCCAGACGCTGCGCGACTGGGTTCACCGCTTCAACGAAGGCGGCCCCGACGGGCTGAAGGACATCCGCTCGAAGGGACATCCGCCCAGGCTCTCGATCGATCAACTCGCCGCCCTGGCGACCATCGTCGAGACCGGCCCCGACCGCGCCGTCGATGGCGTGGTGCGTTGGCGGCGCATCGACCTGCAGAAGATCATCCTTGAGCGCTTTGGCATCGATTATCACGAGCGCACGATCGGCAAGTTGCTGAAGCAGATCGGCTTCTCCCATATCAGCGCGAGGCCCCATCATCCGGCGCAGGATKAGCGCGTGATCGAGGCGTTCAAAAAAACTTCGCGGCGACACTGAAGGCCCATCTCGCTCACATCCCCCGGCGCAGGCCGATCGGACTCTGGTTCCAGGACGAGGCCCGCATCGGCCAGAAGAACGGCCTCGTCCGGCAATGGGCCAGACGCGGAACCAGGCCGCGCCAACCGGCCGACCAGCGCTACGAGAGCGCCTATCTGTTCGGAGCGATCTGCCCGGCACGGGGCGTTGGCGCGGCGCTCGCCATGCCCTTCGCCGATACCTGCGCCATGCAGGCCCATCTCGATGAGATCGCCGTGGCGGTCGCCAGGGGCGCCCATGCCGTCCTGCTGCTCGACCGCGCCGGATGGCACACAACCGCCAAGCTCGTCGTGCCGAGAAACATCTCCCTGATCTTCCTGCCATCGCGCTCGCCCGAACTGAACCCGGTCGAGAACATCTGGCAATATCTGCGCGCAAACTGGTTCTCAAACCGCGTCTTCGACAGCTACGACGACATCATCGACGCCGCCTGCGAGGCATGGAACCGCCTCGTCGATCAGCCAAGAACCATCACATCCATCGGATTGAGACACTGGGCGCATATCGGTCAAGCATAAGGGCCGTTGGTATAACGGGCCATGAAGTTCAGATATTTATGCATTTTACTTCTTCCGCTTCAGACCGATGTGCTCGAGCGCGGCACGACCTAACGGATCACAATCGGCCGTCGATCAATGACGACGGGGCGCGGGCGAACGATCGTGCGAGGAGCGACCACAACGGGCGGGGGAGCAACGACGACCGGGCGAGGAGCGACAACCACGGGGCGCGGCGCAACGACGACGCCCCCCCCCAGCCCGAACGCAGCCGCCGAGCGGCCCGCGATAGAAGCCGACAGCGCATCCGCCCGCGACCTTTGTGACGCCGTATGCCTTCGCTTGCGAGAGAGCGGATGACATCGGCATCGCCTGCGCCCCCAACGATGTCAGGACGAGGAAAGTAACGCCGATGGAGGTCAGGACAATTTTTGCGAGCATTTGATTCGGTTCCAATCTATTTCGAAATATGGCCGCGCAGCATCGAGCCGGTGCTTGGGGTCTTATTGCGCAGAGAACGCTGCGGCTTCCGCATCGCAGCCGCTAGCGGGCTTATTGGCTTGACGCATCTTTAAAACCTCTTCGCGCGCAGCCTTCATGTCGGCCACAAACGAGCCATCAGCGTGCAGTCGGGCGAAGGTCGCTGCGGCCATGGTCCGGCCCGCCTCAATATCGCTTTGCCAATGCGCGTTGCAGATGACCCGGCTCCGTCCAAATGCCAGGCCACGGGCCAGGAGTTCGTTCGAACGTTCCGGATTGATTTCCGCCAATGCAAGTGCCCAACCCCACCCGACTGCCGAATGGCCTGACGGATAGGATCCATCGGTCCGCAGAACACTTTCGTCGGCAGGCGTGCACGTGGTTTCGGAATGGGCCACGAAAGGACGAGTGCGGTGAAATTTGTTCTTCATGCCGTAGGTGGAGAGCCCCACATCCAGGAACATCCTCCGCATCAACGTATAGAGTTGGGGCGTGTTTTCCGCGTTGATCGAAAACCCCATGGCGCAAGAAAAATTCTTGGCCGGCTGCGGAAAGTTCAGATCGGCATCACGTTTGGCCAGGTCCCAACGCGCCGTCCCTCGCAAGGGAACCGTTGCCCGCCTGGCGTCCTCATCCCGCGCAAGCGAGGCTGATCCTTCGGCCGGCGGCGGCGGAAGCAGCTTCAGGCTGTCGGGCAAATCGTTTGTCTTCAAATAGGCGGGCAGGAGATCCAGGTGAAGATCGGGTGCCTGCAAGGAAGGGACATCCGGTGTTGTCTGTGCCAGAGCCGCGCCCGCAGCCAAAAGTGCCAGGCACGACGCCGCAGCAAAACGCATCATCCTATTCATTCGAAATTCCGTGAAAGAGACCAATTTTGATGCGCGACCGCTCGCGCGGCTGTTCACGAAGACGGTCCCTGCCCGGGCCGGCCAGGTAGGGACCGCCACGTCATTGGGCGCGGCGCGCTTTTTCAGCCTTCAAAAGTACATCGATGGCATTGATGATCGTCGATCCTTGGTTCGCCTTGCAATAGACGATCAGCTCATGGATCCCTTCTTTGACCCTGGGCAAATTGACGGACGATTTCTTTCCGAGGCCGTTATACCAGCCGCTGTACCAGACCCCGAGAAAGTTCGCATCTTCCTGGAACGTCCCGGCGAGTTGCCCGCAGGTCAGTTTCTGGACATTGACGTACCCATTCTTGTCGGCATAGGCGCTCAATTCCGTCTGGGCCTGGGCCGGGACCAGCGCCGCCGAAAGCGTAACGGCAAGAACAAAGGCGAGTGGTTTCATCATCGAATTTCCCGTTCGTGAGTCAGCAGCGGCTTCGGCCAGAATGTGCCTCCGCCCGGCTCTGAAGAGTGGAGTTTCCGCGTCATCGAAATTTGACGGGAGGCGGCGAAAATCGTGCTCGCCGCCTCCGGCTGGTCGGCGCTCAGTCGAGATAGTCGACCTTCAGATGCCGGATCTTGCCGTTGAAGGCGAAGGGCTTGCGGTCGAAATACGCGAGCGAGACGGGGGAATAGCTGTCCCGGCCGACGTCGAAGGCGTCATTGGCCGTGAAGGTCAACGCTGCCGAGCGTGGAACACGCCCCTTGCTGACCTCCTTGCCGTCCACCCGGATGATGATGTCGAGAGGCGCGGGGCGGACGCCGCTGGCCTTGCGTGTTTCGACTTCGATCTTGACCTTTCCGGTCGGGAGCGGGGCGGACGTTTCCAGCTGCGTCCGCTCGATCTCGAACAGATTGTACTCGTAGTTGAGCTTCCCGTTCTCGACCCACAGGGCGACACCACCCGAGATGGCGCCGAGCGCGTAGAGCACGCCCTTCGAGTCGGGCTGCAGATCCGCATCGATGGTGACGAGGTTGCCGCGTGATCCGAGCCGCGGCGCCGTGAACTCGGGAACGCCGACGACCTCCTGCGTGTAGTTGAAGGTCTTGGCGGGATTGGACGGTGCGTCTTCCGGGTGGAAGATCGCCGACCATAGCCCGCCGCCGACCGGATCGACCTTGTTGTCTTTCGCGCTTACCTCGAAAGCCTTTTTCAGCTCCTCGAGCTTGCCKGGATTGGCGGCGGCGACGTCCTTCGCCTGCGAGAAATCCTTCTTGAGATCGTAGAGCTCCCAGACATCGTCCTTCGGCGACCATGTCATGATCGAAGGATCGACGCCCGTCTGCCAGGGCACTCTGGGTCCGAAGGCCGAAGCGATCCATCCGTCCTTGTAGTAGGAGCGGCTGCCCATGACCTCGAAATACTGCTCCTTCTTGCGGTCCGGCGCCGTCGGGGACGCGAAGGAATAGGTCATGCTGGTGCCGTCGAGCTGGTCCTGGCTGATGCCGTCGACGAGCTTCGGCGGCGTGATCTGCAGGATGTCGTAGATCGTCGGCACGATATCGTTGACGTGATGGAACTGCGGACGCGGCGCCTTGTCCGCCTTGATCCGGCTCGGCCAGGACACCGCGAGCGGCGTGCGCGTTCCGCCAAAATGTGCGGCGATCAGCTTTGTCGACCGGTGCGGCGTGGAGCCGGCCCAGGCCCAGCCGGCATGGTACATGTTGTCGACCTTGGGCGACCCGAGCACATCCAGGCCGCCGAGCTCGTTCATGGTGCGGATATGGTCCTTGATCTCGGAAGGAATGCCATTCTGCGCCAGGAGTTCGCTGATCGTGCCGTTCTGGCCTTCCGCACTAGAACCGTTGTCGCCCCAGATGTAGAAGACCAGCGTGTTGTCGCGGATGCCGAGCTCGTCCAGGGCATCGATCAACCGGCCAGCCTGTGCATCGGCGTGTTCGGTGTATCCGGCGAACACCTCCATCAGCCGACGCTGGAATGGCTTTTCGTCCTCGGGAATATCGGCCCATGCGGCAAGGGTCTTCGGCCGCGGCGTCAGCTCGGTGTCTTTCGGGATCCAGCCGAGTTCTTTCTGGCGGGCGAAGACGCGCTCGCGCATGACGTCCCAGCCTTCGTCGAACTTGCCCTTATATTTGTCCGCCCATTCCTTGAAGATGTGATGCGGACCGTGGGAGGCGCCGGGGCCCAATACATGAAGAACGGTCGATCCGGCGTCAGCGCGTGGACCTGCTTCATCCATGAGACAGCCTTATCGGTCATGTCTTCGGTGAAGTGATATTCCTTCTTCCCTTCGGATGGATTCACCCGGACCGTGTTTTCGACGACCGCAGGCTCCCATTGCGAGGATTCTCCGGCAAGGAACCCGTAGAAGTAGTCGAAGCCGATCCCCTGCCCCGCCGGCCAGTTCGTATATGGGCCGACGGCCGTGGTCTCGTTGGCGGGCGTATTGTGCCATTTTCCGAAGGCACTCGTCGCGTAGCCATAATAGCCAAGGACCTTCGCTGCGGTCGCAGATGTGCGCGGGATCCGGCCTGAATAGCCATCCCAGTCATTCGCCAGTTCGGCGATCTGGCCGTAGCCGACGCGATGGTGGTTGCGCCCGGTCAGCAGCGCCGCTCGGGTGGGTGAGCACATCGCGGCATTGTGGAAGCGGTTATAGGTGATCCCGTCTCCGGAAACCCGGCTCAACGTGCGTGTATCGATCACGCCGCCGAAGGTGCTCGGAAGCGCCGGGCCGACGTCGTCGAGCATGATCACGACGATGTTCGGCGCATTGGCAGGGAGATGCGACTTCACCGGTAGGGGGCTGTAGGTCGACTCCGCGATCGTCGGTCCGGCTTTGCTCCCGGAGGGCGTTGGCGGAAACGGCAGCGAGTCCTGGKCTGCCACGGGCGATCCCAACATCAGGAGCGTCGTGCTTACGCCCAACCAGCGCGCTCTGAATTGGTGACTAAGAGGCCGTTTCATTCAATTCTCCGTTCCGAACGACACATCTGAACCCGACATGGCTTGTCGACATATCGATCGCCTCGGCAGCGCAATCTGGCATCGCGCTTGCCCGCGTCGCGTTCACTGCATTCACCTCCGCTTTCGCGGCCTTGCGATCGGCGAGGAAGGCCGGATCGGTCTGCGATCAGCAGGCGAATTCCGTTGCGAGCATTTCGGGCATGGGCAGCCTGCCCGTCTTGCCATTTCGCGCCAGTCGCAACCGGCAATGGTCCGTCATCGCCGATCACGAATCCCCTCGGGATTCGGCCTTGCAAAAAGCAACGATTCGGTGATCGCCGGCGCTTGTTCCGTGGGAAACGGCTCCAAGATCGCTGGAAACGAACTCAGCGCTGAATCAAGCCGGGGCGACCGTCATGCCTCGGAAATCATGCTGATGAATTGCTCCTTATCCAAATTCCGACCACTGACGACTGCAATTGAAGTGCGGCCTTGCAGCAGAATTGGTTCGGCAAGCAAGGCAGCTACCGATAGCGCTCCGCCGGGCTCAGTCACCAAGCCGAACTCCGCATACAATGCGGATACTGCGGCGCGGGCGTGATTGTCTGCGACACGGCCACTTTGGTTCCCGATCGCATATGAATGTCGAAGGGCAACGCGCCTGTCATAGGGGCAAGCAGAGCATCGCATATCGATGTCGCGTGGCTCTCTATGGCCACCCGACGTCCAGCAGAAAGGCTTCGCGCGAGGTCGTCAAAGCCGAATGGTTCGACCGCAAGCATGGTGGAACCGCTACCAGCGATCGCGAGCGCACAGCCCGCCGATAGGCCTCCGCCCGATGCGGTAGCGATAAACAAGTCGGGAACCGCGCCGAGAACAGATGCCTGCTCCATCGCTTCTGTTGCAACGGTCGCGGCTCCAGCGATGATTCACCGCCTGGGGTCCCTTCGGACTCGGCGCAGGCGGAACAAGCAAGACCGCCGCGGCAAGTCATCTGGAGAACGTAATTGGCCTGGCCAAGTCTGTAATGGCCGTGCACCGCGCCGAACGCCAGCGCGACCTGGAGCCCATCAAGGAAGTCGATCCCCTCGACATGCCGCCGCTGCGCTTCGGCTCTGGGACTTGGACCGCTGCGTCGCGCTCCTACGCCGTCATTCTATCGACGATCGGGCCGGCACGCACCTGCGCTGAATTCGCGCGCCGCGATCCGCTGGAAGGAATCGGCTTCGCGTGGCAGCGATCCGATGCGCTTTCCGCCCCAGCCGGCGATCGGTGGTTCGGGGATGCAGAGGACGGTCACGCCATTTTTTCCAGAATGTCGCGAAGACCGTTTATTCTCTGGCTTGGCAAACCCTGCGGGTTAGGACTGCTCATTGAATGCATAAATTGGGTGGCTCGAACCTCTGACGGGCTCATCCCGAACTCCTTTTTGAACGCTCGGGTGAAACCTGAGGGGTCTGCAAACCCCATTTCCTCGCCAATAGCTGCGATCGGGCGGAGATTGGTGCCCCTTGATAGCTCGGAATAACATTTCTTGAGACGCCGCCGCTGGATATAGTTCTTTACCCCGCCTTCGGCTTCCAACAGGCGATAAAGCTGAGAACGCGACATACCTGCTTCTCGGCACAGGAAGTCAGGACCAAAAGCGAGCCTATGTAGATTTTGATCGATTATTTTTCGAACGCCATCCTTACGCACAACTGCGATCGGGGTGGCCGCCTGGGCAGCACTGTCTTTTGACGGAGCAATACAGGCAAGCACCATCCCCCGGACTGCGGATTGTAGAGCCGGCGCATTCGCTCCGGAACAAGCCGGTGCATTCCTCGCCAACAACACCAGGAAGTCCCCTAGTAGTTGGCCCATCGCTCCTGGAATCGCTCTTCCATCCATCCCGTCCAGGACGGCCGCGAGCTCCGGAAAGCTATCTCGTGGGAGATAAAGCTGAACCCGCTCATCATCGTCTCTGGCGCTCGTGAGCGTCCGCCCCAGCGAGGAAACGTAAGGTACTCCGGCAGGAACATCGATAGCACGATGACCGCCCACCTCTCCCGCTGTTCGCTTTCTGCCGACCGCGATGTTCCAATGGTCGATCGGATTTTGGCGAATAAGGCCGGCGCTTCTAATGGCTTGCAACCTGGGAGCTTGAACCCGGCTTAAGCCAAACCCGCCGAAGTTCCAGGTTTCACAGGTAGCCACAAATCCTGCTTCGGGCTCGTCAATGACCGCATTGAAAACAGTTCCGAACCATCCGCGCCAAGCGTCGAACTGCTTATTCGGAGAAAGTTCTTCCGTAGAGAATGATGCATGGACAACATTCATCCAATTTCCGTCCATCATTAACAAATTATTCTAGGAAATAACTATCAGACCTTCCTGTACCCTTACGTTAATAACGCCAGTAAAGCAACGCTCTGATCGAATTTATAGGATACTAACGCCTTGGGATAGAAGAGATTTTCAGCAGACAGCTCTCCGAGGAAGGATGCCGAATTGCGCACCACCGTAAAGTGAGTTCCCGGTCACCCGCAAACGCGACCGCGTGATCGTCGAGCGCGGCGGGTGGAAGATGATCGTCCGTGACAACKGCAGCAAGATCACCAGCGATGCCAAACGATGCTGATCGTCACGCTGCATCAGGCTTCACGCGCACGCGCCGCGCTACGAATCTTACTTGGGAACGATCCAGAAACGAGATCCGTTGCGGCTGCGTAGTTCAGCGAAGATGATCTCACCACTGTCCAGGCGCGCAATGTCGACGTCACAGATGGGTACAGCGCTCAGCGTTCTTAGTCCACGAATGTCCGGTGAAAACCCACAGTCGCACCCCACGGATTGCGCAAGGCCATCTCCGCACGGCTGGCAGAAAGCCGGGCCACTGCCCACGAACTCATGTCCATTACGGGGCATCGGACGCTTGAGGAGGCGGAGCGATACACCCGCGAAGCACGCAAGCCGCAGATGGCGGATTCAGCGATGAAGAAGCTTCTGGCTGACTCGACAATCGTCCCACCGAGACCGGAAGTGGGACAAATGAAGGAAATAAGCCCTATAAAACAGGCTCATTTGGCCGCAATGGCGCTCCCTAGGGGACTCGAACCCCTGTTTTCGCCGTGAGAGGGCGACAGATTATGGAAGATGACGTCACTCACGTCACACTCTATATTGAAATCATTGAATTTTTCTGTCATCCACATGGGCACTGTCAACGGCATCAATGTGGGAAGTTCTGTGGGAAACTTTCAACTCGACACTCCCGCCCGCCGTCGCAGGCTGGCCGAGGCCAAGGCCCCGGTCTGGGTGTCAATTGGGCAGGCGCGCAGCGGCCTCAAGCTCGGCTATCGCAAAGGCCCGCGCGGCGGGGTCTGGATCGCCAAGCATGTCGGCAAGGGCACACGGCGCGAATGCACGATTGGGGCGGCCGACGATGCCAGGGCGCCGGAAGGCGCCCTGACCTTCACGGCCGCGACCCAGGCGGCCATCGRCTGGGCGGAAGGCGTCAAGACGCAGGCGGCCTCCGGCGGCGCAACAGCAGCCATCACGGTCAAGCAGGCGGTGGAGGACTACGTTGCCATGCGCGTGGCCCGCAGCATCCGCGCCGGGGCTGATGCCCGCTCCCGGCTGGGCAAACACGTCCTGCGCGACAAGCTCGCCAGCATGACGCTGGCAAATATTACAGCAACCGCCCTGACAGGCTGGCGGAGCCGGCTCGATCCGAAACTGGCCCCTTCGACCGTCAACCGCACAGCCAGCGACCTGCGCGCGGCCCTTGGCCGGGCTGTGGACGAGCATTGGCGCCTGCTGCCGCCATCCCTGCCCCGCGAGGTCGAACGCGGGCTAAAAGCCATCCCCGAGGCTTCTCAAGCCCGCGCGATCATCTTGCCGGATGCCGACATTCGCGCGGCCATAGATGCCGCCTTCACCGAAAACACCGACCTCGGCGTGCTAGTGCTGCTGCTGGCCGCGACCGGGATGCGCTTTTCGCAGATCGCGGCCTTGACCGTCGCGGACGTGCAGCCGGGGACTTCGCGCGTCATGGTTCCGCCAAGCCGCAAGGGCCGTGCCGTCAAGCCGAAGCCGCGTATTGCCATTCCTGTGGGCGATGATGTGCTCGGCCACCTGCGGCCCCTCATCGCCGGGCGGCGGGGGCATGAGCCGCTGTTGCTTCATTGGGTGCACAAGCAGATTGGCCCGGCGACATGGGAGCGCGTGCGGCGTGGGGTCGTTGAGAAAGCCGAGTTTTGGCGGGGATGTTGAGCAAGCGCCCGACGACATCGGCCACTGCCGTTTGCGGCGTGTCAGGCTGGGTATGGTCTGGCGTGGGCGCCGGCACGGAACTCGGCGAAAGGTTCGGGCGAGAGC
>NZ_JBFTLD010000163.1:0-14744 GCF_056396265.1 Allobosea sp. 05T422_2
CCACAGCACCACAGCACATGTCGACCACGATCGGCTCGGCAGCGGCCCGTTCGCGAAGGATCGCGACTGCTCTCTGGCCGAGGAGTTCGGTTTCCTGGCGCGGCACGAGAACGTCAGGCGCCAGCTCCAGGCTCACCCCCATGAAGCGATGCAGGCCGGGCCGGGGCTTGCCGTCGAAATCCAACACTGTGCGCGGCATGAACGCCCCTTCCCTTGCTGAGCGCCTTATTCATCCGCGAAAAACTATGGCGGTCAGGTAAACGGAGGCTGAAATGAAGTGAACGGAGGGTGTTAACCGCACAATCATTTCTGCGTGTTACTGGCCGTATTGTCGATGGTGGACGCCACCGAGTGCCGCTATCTCGGTTGTTGTCAAAGGCAGGACCGGATGGCTTCGGATAACGCGAAAGGATCGAGTCATCGCAGAGCGTTTCTGCCTATGCTCGTGTCCTATGCCGCGTCAGGCGGCAGCCTCGTCATCAGTTCCGCCGCACAGCTTCTGACCTTCGCCATCCTGGCCCGTTGGCTCGGCGTCCACGAGTTCAGCCTCTTCGTCGCCATCACCGCGATTTCGAACATCGCGGTCCATATGTGCGGGCTCGGCGCCATGGAGTGCCTGGTTCGCCGCGTGGCGCGCGACCGGGCGATCTATCCGGACATGCTTGGCCACAACATCATCCTGACGGCCGCCAGCGGTGTGTTCCTGGTCCTGCTCGGGGCGGTGGCTCTGCCCTTTTTCTTCACGCTCTCCAGCGATCCGGCGACGAATGTCGCAGTGATCACCMTGATGCTMGTCACGAATATCATGCTGGTCCGCATCATCGTGCTGGCTGAGCAGATCTTCATCGCCCATTCCGATTTCGGCTCGGCCAACACGGTGGTGGTCAGCTTCGCCATCGCGCGGACGATCGCCGCCTGCCTTGCCTGCATCGTCTTCGGTGTTTCGACGCTCGCGACCTGGGTGCTGTGGCAGTTTGCCTGCCATGTACTGGTTGCGCTTGCGTGCTGGCGCGCCCTTCGCGGGCTGGGCCAGCCGAAATACCGGATCGTGCGCGAAGAGCTGCCGCTCGGGCTCTATTTCAGCATTCCCTTCATCCTGCGGGCGATCCGGCAGAACGCCGACCTGCTCGTGCTCAGCCTCGTCGCGACAGCCGAAATCGTGGCGAGCTACAGCGTGGCGCGACGGATGCTGGAAAGCAGCTATCTCTCGGTCGAGGCGCTCAATCGCCTGGTCTACCCGGGTTCGGCCAAGGCGACGGCGGCTGGCCTGCAGCACGCCCTGCCCCGCGTCAGGAAGGTTTTCATTGCAGCCACGGCGATCAGCATCGCGGCGGCGATCGCCGTCTTCGTGCTGGCGCCGGTCCTGCCCTATCTGTTCGGCAAGGACTATGTCTCGCTCGTCTCCTTCGTCAGGGCTCTCTGCTGGGTGGTGATACCGCTGGCGATGTGGTCCGTGGCGGTTGAGGCGCTCGGAGCGTCGGGCCACCAGCCGACCCGCGCCGCGGTCATGGGACTTGGCAGCGTCATCGGCGCCGCGGTTGCCGCCTGCGCGACCTGGTATGCCCCGCCCACCGGGACTTTCGTTTCATTCTACGTGATCGAGATCGCCATGGTGGCTGCGGCCTGGGGGGCACTCCTGCATGTCGTGAACAGGGACAGGGAGGAGGCGCGCAAGCAAGGTCTCTCTGCGGGGATCGCGCATGGACGCTGACCTGCAACAGAATCTGCAGTCATCCCTCCCGACCAATGGCGAGGAGAGCCCTCCGCGCGGCTGTGGCGTCCGCCCGATGACGAAGCGCGATATCCCAATCATCGCAAGACTGTTCAGCAAGACCTTCCGTAGCCACAAGAGCGAGGTCGCGCCGGATCTGGAAGGATATCTTGAGACGGTCTTCTTCGGCAGCCCGCATTACCGGCCGGAGCATGGCAGCATCGTCTATGACAGTGCTGCCGGCAACGTTGCCAGCGCGATCCTTGCCCTTCCCATGGAATTCACCGTCCATGGTCGCCCGATCATCGCCAAGGTTCTCTGCGCCTTCATGGCGGATGGGAAGGAGRGCGCGGCAGGAGCGGCGCGCCTTGCCCGGCAGATGCGCGCGGCCCGGCAGGATCTCTGCTTCTCCGACAACGCCTCGCCGGTCAGCGCCGATCACTGGGTTGCCGGAGGCGGTGTGGTTCTGCCGGTACAGAGCCTCGAATGGCAGCGCACGTTCCGGCCGCTTGCTGCCGGGGCCATCGCGTGGAGCCGCTACGTGCCGCTGTCGCGGTCCCCTGGCGTCCTGCGCCTTCTCGGCCTGTTCGATGGCCTGCTGCGCCGTCGAAGGCGCTCGCTGGTCCCGGCCGCGGCGGCGGGCTGCCGGACGATCAGTGCCAGTCCGGAGGAGTTCTTCCGCTGCGCCGGCCCGATGATGGAACGCTTTCCAATCCGGCCGGTCTGGTCAAAGCCCGAGTTCGACTGGCTCGTCGGCGTCGCCGCGCTGAATCAGGGCCTCGGCTCCCTGCAGTACAGGACCGTGATCGCCGAGGACGGCCGCGTGATCGGCGCCTTCCTCTTCTTCGGCAAGACGGGTCGGGAAGCCAACGTCCTGAACCTCCTATGCGCGGCGGGCCACGAGTTTGACGTCACCGGCCAGATGTTTGCGCATCTGGACGCAGAGGGCTATGCCCAGGCGAACGGGATGGCGCAGCCATTCCTGATGAACGCAATATCGCGGCAGCGCTGGCTGTCTTTCAAGCACCGCGGCTATTTCTGCCTTGTCACGCGCCATGCCGAGATCAAGGACGCCACGCTCCGCAACGAGATCTATTTCGGCGGCCTTGCATCGGAAAGCTGGAGCAGGCTGCTCACGGATTTCTGACGTCGTGGCGCTCGTATCGACACTGGAGGCCCGATTGGCCGTTTCGATCATCATCAAGACCCTGAACGAAGAGAAGCGCATCGCCGCGACGATCGAGAGCGCGCTGGCGGCGCTTGGCGACCTGCAGGGCGAGGTGGTCATCGCGGATAGCGGCTCGTCCGACCGCACCGTCGAGATCGCGTCAGGCTACCCGGTCGTGATCGCCCAGATCGTTGCGCCGGCGCGGCCGAGTTGCGGGATCGGGCCCCAGCTCGGCTTCCAGCATTCCCGCCACGAGTACATCTGCCTGATCGACGGAGACATGCTGGTCGATGCCAGCTTTCTCGATGCTGCCATCCGTTTTCTCGTCGAGAACCCTGCCGTGGCCGGCGTGACCGGACATGTCGAGGAGATGCTGGTCTCCAATCTCGAATACGCGAGACGCGTGCAGCGCAATGGACCCGAGAACAGAACCGGCCCGATCGACCGGATGAATGGTGGCGGGCTCTACCGGCGCAGCGCGATCGAGCAGGCCGGCTATCTCTCGGACCGCAATCTGCATGGCCATGAGGAGATCGATCTCGGCATCCGCCTGCGGAGCCGCGGATGGAAACTGCATCGGCTCGACCGCCGCTTCGTCCAGCATTTCGGCCATACGCTCAATTCCTACAGGCTCCTGACGAGGCGCTGGAAGAACAAGTATCTGCATGGTGCCGGCGAATTGCTGCGCGCGTCGCTCGGCAAACCCTATTTCTTCCAGCTCCTGCGCGAACTCCCCGAGCTCAAGCTATGGAGCGCGGTCTATCTCTGGTGGGGGCTCTCCATCGCGATCCTGCTGTTCCTGCCCGACAAGGCGTTGGCTCTCGGGCTGGTCCTCGCGGTCTTTGCCGGCATCGTCGCGTTGATGAGCCTTCGCAAGGGTGGGCTCGGGATGGGGCTCTACACCGTTGTCGCCTGGTTCTTCCACGCCGCAGCGCTGCCTGTGGGCTTCCTGCGGCGGCGGCGGCCCCCTGCCGCGCCGATCGAGAGCCGCATCATCCATGAACCGGCGAGAACGGCCGCCTGACGGGCGCAGCCGAGCCACGAACACCTCAGGAAAGCTCCCTTCATGACCGACGACACTGTGGAGAAGACCGTTTCGCTCTGGGACCGGATCGTGCATTCCTCGTCGGAATATTTCCGGAGGAGGCGCGGCGGCTTGTTTCGGGAGACCATCCCCGAATTCACCTCGCTCAAGGTCTGCGACGTCGGCGGCTCCAGGCACTTCTGGGAAAAGCTCGACCCGGCCGACGTTCCCAAGGACCTGACGCTGGTCAACATCCGCGACGACGGCCAGGCGCGCTCGTTCACCGGCTCGTTCGGCGATGTGAAGGTCATCGTCTATGACGGAGACCGCCTTCCCTTCGAGGACAAGTCGTTCGACGTGGCGGTGTGCAACTCGGTGATCGAGCACGTGCCGCCGGCCAAACGAGCCAATCTCGTGCGCGAGATCAACCGCGTCTCGAACTACTACTTCATCCAGACGCCGGCCTTCGTCTTCCCAATCGAACCGCATTTCTTCTGCCCAGCCCTCCACTGGCTGCCGCGTCCGCTCGCCCGCCATGCCGTCAGGCTGTCGCCGTGGCGCTTCCTGTCCAAACCCTCCGAGGAGCACATCCGGGAGTATTTCGAGGAGATTCAGATCCTGACCTTGAAGGAGTTCCGCTCCTATGCGCCTGGGGCGAATCTGGTCCGGGAGAAGATCGCAGGCCTCACCAAATCCTACATCCTGCACGGCCCGTCGCGGCCCTGAAGGCGCAGCGGGATCGTCCAGGGTTCGCCGGATAGGGATTGGTCGGCATGAAGAGACTGCTTTCCTCATTGGCTGCGGTGCTGGCGCTTACCGCCAACGCGCCTTGCGCCATCGCCGCCGACCAATGGTTGCCCGTTCGCGAAGTGTCGCTGGAGATCCGCMCCGGCAGCCCGCTCGACTTCTCCGCGCTCCTGCCCAGCCGGGCGATCGGGCCAAAGGGCTCCATCGGCGCGGGCCAGCGGGTGGTGGCGCGGCAGGACGGCCGTCTCGCCCTCGCCCAGGCGCCCGAAGAACCGGAACGCCTGTTCTGCGCCTCTCTGGCATGGAGCCCTGCCTCGGGCGGCTTCCCTGATCGCGCCGGGGCCGACCGCTACGCAGAGCAGCTCGCGCGCCACGGCTACAACATCGCCCGGCTAACCTTCCTTGACGCATCGCTGATGTCTGGCCGCGGCAAGGATTTCGATTTCGACCCCGACACGCTCGACCGCATCCATTATCTGCTCGCCGCGCTGAAGCGGAACGGCATCTACTGGATCATTGACGGAATGACCTCGTGGCGCGGCGCCTATGGCGGCTATGACGACCGCTGGGATCCAGCCGGCAACCTCAAGCTCGCACTGCATCTCGACGACGCCGCCCTCGCCCATTGGAAGACCTTCACCGAAAAATTCCTCGCACGGGTCAATCCCCATACAGGCATCGCGCCGATCCATGACGATGCGCTGGCGCTGGTCATCCTGGTCAATGAGAACGGCATCGAGTTCGAGGGCGTCGTGCAGGACCGGCCCGGCAAGCCACCGTATGACGCGATGCTCGGGACGGCCTTCAATCGCTGGCTGGCGAAGCGCTATGCGTCGACGGCTGCTCTTTCGAAGGCCTGGGGCGGGCTCGGCTGGACCGAGCGACTGGAGAATGGCTCGATCGCACTGCCCGGCAACCGTTACGCCGATAGCGCGCGCATGCGCGACCTGCAGGCCTTCTTCATCGAGGTCGAGACCGAATCCGCCGCAAGGATGAGCCAGGCGCTACGCACACTTGGCTACAAGGGCCTGATCAGCACCTACAATAACTGGCCGACGATCCAGACCGCCCTCAGCAGGCGTGGCCTCGAAGCCGTGACGATGAATACCTATCACGACTGGATCGGGGGCTATGCGCCCGGCAGCAAGCTGCTCCAGCAGAGCTCGGTCGGCGACGGCGCCAATGCGATGCGTATGATCGCGGCGGCGCGCTGGCTCGGAAAACCGTTCATCGTCAGCGAATACGATCACCTGTTCTGGAATCGCTATCGCTACGAGGGCGGGCTCGTCTTTCCGGCCTATGCCGCACTGCAGGGCTGGGACGTGCTCTGCCGGCACGCCCACGGCCCGATCATTCTCGCCTATGGCGAGCCCTATCCGCACAAGCGGGCCATGCTGCCCTACGCGATCGCACTCGACCCCGTGGCCCGCGCCGGCGAGACCCTCTCCGCACTCCTGTTCAGGCGCGGCGATGTCTCCACCTCCCGGATCACGATCCCGTTCGCGGTTCGCGGCGAGGATGATCTCGGCCCGGACATGCAGGCCCGCGAGCCTGAGAAACTGACGGATCTGGCTCTGGTCGGGCGGATCGGATTGCAGGCCGCCGACCGCATCGGCGAACAGATCGCAGTCCTTCAGCCTCGGGACGCCAATCGCGCGGCTGCGATCATCGACAGGCTGAAGAAGAGCGGCGCGCTCCCGCAAGGAAATGCCACCGATATCGCGGCGGGGCTCTACCAGAGCGACACCGGCGAGATCGTCCTGAGCCGCCCAAGCCGGCAGCTGCGCGTTTCGACGCCCGCGACGGAGGCCCTCGCCTTCTCCGCGCAGAGCCTGCCGGCCAGGCTGGGAACGATGAGCGTCGACGCCGCGGAGGGTGACGGCCTCGTCGCCCTGGCCTCGCTCGACAGGCCGGCCTCCCTCGCCAAGGGCAGCCGCTTCCTGCTGATCTTCGCCACCGATGCCCGCAACACCGGCATGACCTTCCGCGACCGGCAGGAGAAGGTCATCGAGGATTTCGGGCGTCTTCCGGTCCTGATCCGCAAGGGGCAGGTCGATCTGCGGATCAACAGGACGGCGCCGCGATGGCAGCTCTCACCTGTCTCTCTCGACGGAACGGTGAAACCGCCGATCACCCGTGGCACAGGCCCGGTTTCCTTTCGCCTGTCGAACGATCTCCCGACCGGCCCGACGACTTATTTCCTGCTGGAGCTCATGGAAAGCTGACGGCGCTGCCGAGCCCGCTGGCCCTCGATGCCGGCCGCCTCTCTGGTTCGAGAGTGGCGCCCGGACCTGAAACCGCTCTTCGCCGGGCTCAACTTAGCTGGCCACGACATCCTGACGCACCGGCCGTACAAGCACCGTCTGGTCCTCGCAACGGGAGGCTCGCGCGGTCCGTCGCTGCCCTTGCTCTTCAGTGTTGTTTCGGGCAGGTTTCATGGTGTTGCAGACATGAATACTGGCTGAAATCGGCAGGAGAGCGTGAACGACACGCGCCCTGACGTCTGGAATGCCGTTCGGATCTGGGAGTCTGGTGCCCCGCCCTATGGACAGAACACTTCAAGACGGCCTGATGATTCTTGAAGCCTTGGCCAAGAGCGATCAGCCGAGGAGCGTTCGTGATCTGGCGGAGCAGACCGAACTGGGCGAAAGCCACGTTCAAAGCGCTTTGGCCGTCTTTGAGCATGCGGGCTATCTCGCCCGCGAGCCCGACACTGGGCGGTGTGGGCTATCACTGAAATTGTGGGGGCTGGGTGTCGGCCTGTTCGCCCGACTTGAGCTGAAGCGGGAAGCGCAGCGCCACCTCTCCGAACTCGCCCTGCGCACGCGCGAGACCGTGCACCTGTCGGTCCTCGCTGGGGCCGATGTGATCTATATCGATAAAATCGATAGCCCCGAGCCGCTTCATGCCAGCTCCGATGTCGGCGGCAAGGCTCCGGCCCACGCGGTTGCGATCGGAAAGGCGATTCTCGCGTTTCAACCCTCGCATGTCATCGAAGAGATTGGGCGAAATCTTCTCGCCTTCACGCCAAGGACCATCAATAGCCTTGAAGGGCTCGAGCACGAACTGTCAGCGGTCCGCTCGCAGGGCTATGCCGTCAACCTCGGCGAATGGCGCGGCGCCGTCTATGGATTGGCGGCCCCGATCAGGCGCGCCGACGGCGTGGTCGAGGCTGCGGTTGGCGTATCGGGGCCATCGACCCGGCTGACACCCGAGATGATCAAGCTCATGGCGGAGCAGGTCATGGAGGCCGCAGACGAGATATCGCGCGGGCTCGGCTATTCTGGGACCGGGMGGTAGCACCCTATACGGAGCGGACACTGTTCGAGCGAATCAGGCAGAAGGACCGCGACTGCCTCCCCGATCATGCCCGCCTCATGACGGCACGCCCTCGCCGAGCGCTTCATCCGCGGTCACTCATTCCATAGGCCAATACCCCCGGCGGAGAGCCTCTACGTCCTGGGAAATGGGAGCTTCTGCTCGTACGAAGGGGCCGATCGCCTTTCGCGAACACAAAGTGACGTCGTCTGCGTCGTCCACTTGCGCCCTCGGTTGAATCGCTGCTCGCTGGCGCAAGTGCCGGCGATCCACTAACAAACAGCGCAGGCCACGCATTKGGAGCAGGATAGCCGGCGATGGCGGATTCGAATGTTTTCAGGCGTCGCGTGTATCACATCGGCGGCTACGATCATGCGCAGCCCGCGGTCGTGCATGGTCGCTTTGTCAGGGAAACGCGACGTTTTGAGCGTGCGTGGGCGGCCGCCGTGGTTTCGTCGGAGCCTACCAACAGCGATGACGTCTCGACCTGGCAAGTGCTCACGACCGGCCCCAACTGGCGGGTCGAAACCGAGTATTGCGCAATCAGATGGGACGATGTGGTGGAGGCCACGAACAGGCGCCCGATATGGTGGCGCATTCCTCAGGGCCTCCTCGCCTTCGTCGATTTTATCGTGGCCGGGGCGCTCTGGGGCTATCTGCGCGCCAGTTGGCGCTACGCGATGTTCTTCCTCTATCCATTCTTGATTCTGGCGATCATTGCTGCGTTTTCGCTTGCTGGCGGGGTGGCCCTGGCGCGAGCCACCGACTCCAGCGCGATTGGAGCACTGGCAGCAATCGGCGCCTTCCTCCTCTTGTTTCTCGCCGCCGATCGTTGGGTTTATCTGGGGCTTCTCTTTGACGACTGGATCTTTGCCCGCCAGTACATCCGGCGGGGCGATGCGATCCTCGAAGGGCGCCTGCGACGCGTTGCTGCCGATATTGTCGAGGCCAGGCGCAGCGGCTCGGTGGACGAGATTCTCGTCGTCGGACATAGCCTTGGAGCCGTGCTTGCGATCGATCTCATCGACCACGCCATCGAGCTCGGGCTCGAGGAGCAGGACGACCGTCCTCGCCTCACGTTTCTGTCCGTAGGATCGTCGACCCTCAAGATCGGGCTTCATCGCGCCGCCCGTCGTTTCCGCGCCGCGGTCGAGCGCGTGAGCGCCTGCCGCGCCGTGTTCTGGGCCGACTACCAGGCGCGCTCGGACGTGATGAATTTCTACCGGGCCGATCCTCTGCCGCTGATGGGTCTGGCCGCCACGGGCTCACCGATCATTCGCAGCGTCAGCATCAGGCGCATGATTGATCCGGCCCGCTATCCCCGCATTCGCAAGAACTGGTACCGGATGCATTGCCAGTTCGTCAGGGGCAATGATCGGCGCGCGCCGTATGATTATTTCATGTTCGTCTGCGGGCCGCTCTTTGCAGAACAACAGGTCAATGCCAAGGAAGGTGCCATGCAAGCACTCGATGCCGACGGTCGATTTCTCGTTTCCCCCTCCCCGGCCCTGACGGGCGATCACAGCACCGAGGTCGCCAAGCGATGACCCTGAGCATCGCCAAAGCGATCTACGCCCTGCTTGCCGTTGGCTGGTACATCATCCGCATTCCACATGAGCGACGCGCCCGCCGGACCCCGGTTTCCCGGAGCGCCCGCGGGTTGCGGGAAATCATCCTGCTGAGCATTTCGTTCACGGGCCTTGGACTCTTGCCGTTCATCTATGTCGCGACCGGATTCCCGCGCGTTGCGAACTACCCGTTCGAGCCGGCTCTCGCCTGGCTCGGAGCCTTCGCCACGATCGCGGCGCTCATCCTGTTCCACCTCACGCACCGGGCTCTCGGCCGCAACTGGTCCGTGTCTCTGGATCTCCGCGAGAGCCATCGGCTCGTGACGGAGGGCGTGTACCGCTATGTCCGGCACCCCATGTATTCGGCGTTCTGGCTGTGGGCGATTGCCCAGGCTCTCCTGCTGCCCAACTTTATCGCCGGGCTGTCCGGCCTGGTCGGTTTTGGAACGTTGTACTTCTTCCGCGTCGGCCAGGAAGAGCGCCTGATGCTCGATGCGTTCGGTGCGGAATATGGCGACTACATGGCGCGGACCGGGCGCGTCATGCCAAGGTTCCACGCCTGAGGGCAAGGTCACAGTCTCGCGACCTACGCGCGCAGAGGGCTCCGTCGCTCTGGCTCCCAAGAGGGTGAAGCGGCGGAGAACGCCGGATCTGCCCAGGCATTCTGCCGAGTACTCCGCAAGGGAACCGCCTTTGCGATCGGCCCGGTCAACCGAGTGATGAAGGTCAGGTGACATACCGATGCGCTCGTCGCGCGTTGGTGGCGATATTGTCGCMACCAGTACGCTGTGCGGCGAAGGATCCATGTCTATTCTGGCGGCGGGCTAAGAGTTCTCTAGCTTCGACCTTGCATGACTCGACTTCGCCTGGACGAAGAATGAACTCCAGCGGTTAAGGGCGTTGCTCGGGAACAATGAGCGAAGCATCGAGGACGCTAGAGCACCTTCGGACGGTTCAGCCTCCGGAAACCACGAACGTCTTCGCTCCAGCAAAACCCGGCCTTAGCCGATTGAAAGTGCTGAGGATATTTGGAATACTCGACGTTGTGCCGCACTGCCGCGATCCGGGGCAAGGAAGTGGGTTTGGTGTTGCGCATCCGCACTAGTAGCCGAACTTGTTTCAGTCATAGTTGCAATGTTCTCAACGAGGGCGAATCAATGAAAAAGCTTATGATCTTGGCTGTATCCGTTGCGTTGGTGGGCGTTGGTGGCTGCACCACTTATGGTATTGGCAAGGGCAAGGGGAAGGCTCCCCCTCCAGTTGCTTCTCCGATCGTTACGAAGGGCTGACGCTCGATATTCTGAAAACGGCCGGAACAATCCGGCCGTTTTCTTCATTTGATTAGAAACTCTTCCGGGAGTTTGATGACACGGCTACTGCTGTTGTCGTGCCTATCGCCGAGGCTGTTCTTCTTCCGGAAACCGGAGCTCTGCGATGCGGAACAAATCAAACAATCTGGCGCGCGCCAGCATTCTCTTTGCTTGTGCTGCTGCCATTTCTTTGCCTCTCTGGCTGGCTCCTGCCAGTGCCCAGGAGGATCGCTACCTGCCTCCTCCCGAGGCCAGCGATGAGGCTATCGCGCCCGACCCACGGGCGACCGGCTCGGTCRGCAGGACGGCATCCCGGCACTCCCGACGGCAGGCTGACCAGCGAAGCGGTCAGTACTTCGTCGAGTTTCGGTCGCGCTATGCACTGAGCTACGGCCATACCTTTCTCGTCTATGGCCGGCTGAACGCACGGGGCGAAGTCGGCCAGGTTCGGGCAGATCAGGTTGCCGGCCTGCATCCGGCCGGCGAAGGCCCGCAGCTCTGGTCTGTCGGGCACGTCCTTCCCGTTCCAGCGGAGACAGGCCCCAGCGACGGCGACCTGGAGGATGAATACATCTCGGCGCGGTACCGGGTTCTGTTGACCGAAGCCCAGTATCAACGGGTAGCGGCCTATATCAGGCAGAAGCAGCGGAAGCCGACGGCTTGGCATGCCGTGCTCTATAACTGCAACAGATGGGTTGGCGAAGTTGCGCAGTACATGGGCCTGAAGGCCCCTGACAATACAATGCTCTACCCGGCTGAGTACATCGCCAGCCTGCGCGCGGTCAACGCCGGGCGCGCCAGAGACGACGCAATGCCGGCATCCCTTCAGCAGTAAGCCGCGAGGTCATCCCGCTGTTCATTCGCATATGCGCGACGAGCAGCGGGTGGCAACGCCGAAAAGCGCTGCGCGCGTGCCTGTCAGCGCAGGACGATAACCGGCGTACCGACGGCGACGCGGTCGAACAGATCGACGATGTCGTCATTGAACATGCGAAAGCAGCCATAGGACGCGAAGGTGCCTATGGAATCCGGCCTGTTAGTGCCGTGAATCGCGTACTGACCTCCGCCGGACAATGTGAGCGCGCGCGCTCCCATCGGATTTCGTGGGGAGCCTCCCGGGATGACGTCCGGCAGACTTGGGTTGTCCCGCTTGATCTCATCGGGAGGCGACCAGGCAGGCGCAACATGCTTACCCTCGACCTCGACCGCTCCGAGCCATTGCTTGGATGACTTCCCGACCGCTACCTTGTAGCGAATGGCGGTTCCGTCTCCCTGCACCAGGTAAAGCCGCCGTTCCTTTGTCTTGATGACGATGGCGCCTGGCGTCCCATCTCCCTTATATGTAACGGTTTCGCGAGCACTGACTGGGATTGCGACCATCATGGCCGCGAGTACGATGCATGTCCGGAGCACTGCCAAGCTTCCTGCACTCAGATCGTCTGCGTCGCGACGACTTCAACGATCGGTTCATACCAAGGTCTGGTTGATTATTAGTGCATGATTTGGGTTTACTCCAGAGGAAGTGTAACGCGCAGTTTTACGCACGCTCCCGGGAACCAATGAGGTCGGAGTGACGGGCTCTCACCCATGCGCGGCATGATGACAGTTAAGAGTGTCATGCCGGGGTGGACACGGTCGCATTCTACATTGTTTTCGATGCCAGGGCAGCGCCCCCGGCGGCGGAGCCAGGACGACGCCTTCCGCACCGTCGCAGCTTTGTGACTGCCCGCCAGCCAGTCACCGCACGCGGCGGCTCGGATACGGGGCCTCAGTGGTCTGCGCGGGGCACGAACTGCGCAGCAGGATATTCAGCGCGCCGGGACCGACTGCGAACAACGCCACGAGTGACTGCGGATCAGTTTGCCGGGTCGCGAGCCGCCATCGTTTGAACGCCCGCTGGCGGCACGGACGTGTGGGCGCCGGTAGCCGCGCCAACCCGCTGCTGCGTCGCTTTCGACACGAGCCGGGATCGGTTGAGGGCCGTGAAATCGCTGGCGCGATGGCTCTGGCTGGCGCGGCCCTCGAAGACCAGCACGTCCGCATGGGTCACGACGATATCGCCGCGCCGCAAGGTCGGGTCATCCAGATACCAGTATGGATCAACGGCCGGATCGAGTTTGACCACCGGCGCGGTCGGCTTGGACGCCACGAGTTTGCGCGGCTGCTGCCGCCGCTTGGGGTGGACGGTCACGCTCAGCGGCGCGGGTGGAACGAAATAGACTTGCGGGGGCGGCCGGGGTTGCCCGAACAGTGCGCGCGCCAGGTCATCCAGGAGACCGGCGGATTGGGCGGGCTGGGCCACAAGAAAGCTGGTCATGCCAATGATGAGCAGCCTACAGCTTCGCGCAAGTTTCATAGGCCCATCCTCGCGAACTGATCGCCTGGGCACGGTGCACCCCAAGCCTGCGACGACGGTTTCGACTCATTGCGCCGCGGGCCGGATTGCACCCAGGCCAACTCTCCCGCMCTTCGAAAGGGCTCATGGGCTGCGCCGCCGTGCAGCGCTCCCTGGAAACTCAGTCAATCTCCTATCTCATTCACGCATGCGCTTGCGTGATGCGTCTCACTCAAGCGGCGCTCAGCGCCTTTGCCACATCGGTCAGGGTGGCCTTCTCCGCCGCGCTGACCTGGGTTCCCCCAAACCCCATGAAGCCGCCTTCGCTCGAGGCCTCCGCCACCGTCTCTGCCACATGCGAGAGCCATGTCTTGAATGCAGGAGCTTCGGTCGGGGCCTTGGCGTCGACGATTTGCGCTACGCGCGTCAGCATTGCCAGAATGCTCTGCTTCGCATCTGCCGGGGTCTTTCCTGCCAGTTCGGCGCGAAGCGACTCGCGTGCCTCGCCGCGCCCTTCCGAGCTCTCCATGTCGGCAACAATGGCTTTCGCAAGCTCGCCCGCGTCCGCGTCGCTCCTGGCGCTCAGAAGCGCACGCCCGCTGGCCAGGCTCTCCTTGAACACGCCCCACAGCCCGTTAGGCTCGGCAAGCGTGACCGCCATGCCGGCCAATAGCGGGCTGCCCAGGATCAATTTCCATTCATCTGCTCCAAAGTTCGCCTTGATCGCCATCACGGCCTCCTGCGCTCGGCGCGCTATCGAAACATCACGAACGGCCTGCCTCGCGCTAGGCCCGCGCCAGCGCGTCGAGATTCGCCCGCACACCATCGATCGTCGGCTTGGCGATCTCGGCCACGCCGGGGATCGCCAGCACCTTGGTGAACAGGTCCTCCAGCGACGGCCTGACGGCGCCGATCAAGGCCGTCAGCGCGGAGCGGCTGCTGGCAGGCAGCTGACTGGCCACGCCGTTGACCTTGTCGAACTGGGCTGCCGCGCCCTGCAACCGTGGCAGCGCCGCCTTTGCTGAGGCCGCGTCCGTAACGCCCTTGAGCGTGCTTGCGAGCCCATCAATCGCCGTTTGAATCTCGGTCCCGACGTTTACGCCGCCGGCAGTCACGTTCTGCAGGGACTGCAGCGCTTGCGTTGCCACGGCGCCTGCCTGTCCAATAGCGGTTTGAGCCGGCAGCACCGGCTGAGTTGCCACAGGCCTGGGCTGTTCAACGACGACGGGCGCATGACGCCCGAAGAACCACCAGCCTACCGCAAGCACCGCAAGGATCGGCAAGGCCCATGTCAGCCACCCCGGCATTCCACCGGTTCTCGCCTGTGCCGCCGCACGATCGGCCATGGCGCCGGTCGTGGACGCTGTCGACCTTGCAGTGTCCGCGACAGTGCTCGCGCCACTGCCGACAGCGCCGAGAAGGCCAGCTTTGCCAAGCATGTCAGCAAAGCCCGCGGGCAAGGCAGCCGAGATGTTCGCCTTCTGTGACGTCAACATCTGGGCGAGGCCTGACGCATCCAATCCCGCCGCCGACTTCTGTTGCCCCAGTGCTCCCATCACGGCC
>NZ_JBFTLD010000164.1:0-14698 GCF_056396265.1 Allobosea sp. 05T422_2
ATATGGAGGAGCGCCTGACAAGGGCGGTCAACCAGACCGGTTTCGGGCCAATGGGCGTCGGCGGCTCGACCACGACCTTCGGTGTGCATGTCGAGTACGCGTCAGGCCACGGTTTCACCCCTGTCGCAGTCTCCTTCAATTGCTGGATCAACCGGCGGACGCGCGCGAAGATCCACAATTCAGGCGTTGTGGATCGGATCGAATGAGCTCCTTCGACCTGCCCCGCCTGAAGCTGCCGCTGACACCTGCCGCGGCTCGGGCTCTGAAGCTGGGCGATCTCTTCCTGCTCGATGGCGACGCGGTGGCGACAGTCGGCATGCCCACGCAGAAGCGCATGGTGTCCGAGGTGGCGGCCGGTCGCGAGATGCCGACACCGATGCGGGGCAGCGCATTCTTCCATATGGGCGTCAGCTATGACGAAGTGGATGGCAGGCCGGGACGCCTCCATTATGTCAATCCAACGACCTCGAGCCGCTTCAACGGCCTGATGCCTACCTTGATCCGGGAGCTCGGCCTGACCTCCGTCGGCGGCAAGGGCGGATTGTCACGCGAAAGCGCTGACGCCATGCGCGAGGTCGGCTGCGTCTATTTCTCCTTCGTCGGTGGCGCGTCGGCGCTGCTCAGCGAAGGCGTCGAAGAGGTCCTCGACAGCGCCTGGAACGACCTGATCATGCAGTTCCGGCTGAACCGCGTCAGGCTGGGAGGATTCKGACCGGTGACGGTTGCGATCGATGCCCATGGCAACTCCATCTATGAGCGCCTGATGACCTCCGCCCAGGCGCGCCTGCCGGAGATCCTGCAGGCCCTGCGGGCTCCCATCTCCCCCGTCGACGAGCAACACTGATGCAAGCGATCGAGATCACCCGGCCCGGTGGGCCGGAGGTGCTGGCCTTTTGCGAGCGCGCGTCCCCTGCGCTTGGCCCCAATGACGTCCTCATCCGGGTCCGGGCCGCGGCCGTGAACCGCCCGGATGTGCAGCAGCGGCGCGGGCTCTATCCGCCACCGCCCGGCGCGACCGACCTGCCTGGCCTCGACGTTGCAGGCATCGTCGAAGCCGTCGGCGCGGAGGTGGAATGGCCCAGGGCGGGTGACGCAGTCTGCGCGCTCGCCAATGGCGGCGGATATGCCGAGCTCTGCGCCGTGCCCGCGGTTCAGTGCATGCCCATGCCGAAGGGAGCGAGCTTCACCGAAGCTGCGGCACTGCCCGAGGCCTTCTTCACCGCCTGGAACAATGTGATCTGGCTTGGACGGCTCGCGGAAGGTGAAACGCTGCTCGTGCAAGGCGGCACCAGCGGCGTCGGCATGGCAGCGATCCAGATCGCCAAGAGCTTGCGGCAGGCCCGCGTGATCGCAACGGCAGGGACAGCCGCGAAGCTCGACATCTGCCGGGAGATCGGCGCCGATCACGCAGTGAATTATCGCGAGGACTGGGCGGCCGAGATTGTTGCGGCAATCGGCGCAGAGCAGGTCGACGTCGCGCTCGACGCGCAGGCCGGCCCCTACACCGAGAAGCAGCTGCAGCTGCTTGCGCCCGACGGCCGCGTCGTGCTGATCGCCAGCCATCTCGGCCAGATGGCGGAAGTCAATGTCCGCAACATCGTCCGGCGTCGCCTGACCCTGACCGGTTCGACCCTGCGCCCGCGTCCTGCCGCCTATAAGGGGCGGATCGCGTCGGAGCTCGTCGCCCATGTCTGGCCGTTGCTCGAGAGCAGGCGTATTCGCAACCACATCTGCGCAACCTTCGACTGGCGCGATGTACGGGAGGCCCATGCCCTGATGGACGCCGGCGAACAGGTGGGCAAGGTCGTCCTCACGCTCGATGGCTGACACCAGCGTTTGACATCGCTTCGGGCAGCAGGTCTCCTTGGCGTCGAGCAGGCGGGTGCCCCAGCATCACGCATAACAATCCGTCTGGCTGGGACCGCCTCTTGCCCTCGTTCACTCCCGTCCAGTCCGTCGTCAAGGCGCTCGACCTTCTCGCCGAAATCAACCGCAGCGGATTGGCGACGGTTGGCGATCTCCACCGGCGAACCGGCCTGCCCAAGCCGACGATCGTCCGGCTCCTCGAAACGCTCATCGCCACCGGCTATGTCATGCGCGACAGCCGTGTGCGGGGGTATCAGGTGACTTCCGGTGTGAACCGGCTGAGCGCCGGCTTCCACGGTGCGCCGATGGTGATCGAGGCCGCGCGCCCCTGGGCGACGGCCCTTACCCGGCAAATCAAATGGCCCTGCGCCGTCTGTGTCCTCGACTACGACGCCGTGATCGTGCGTTTCAGCACCATTCCCGACAGCCCGATTTCCCCGTTCCACGCAACCCTCGGCCATCGGCTGAGCCTGGGAGGGCGCGCGCTCGGGCGGGCCTATCTCGCATTCTGTCCCGAAGAGGAGCGCACGATCGTGCGCTCTGCAATGCTGGCTTCCCCGGACCCCGAGAACAGCGGCCTCGGCGACGAGGAGTTGGAACGGCTGATCGCCCAGGCACGCTGGCGCGGTTACACCGAGCGCGACCCTGCCGTCGAGCCGCGCACGTCTGCGACGATTGCCGTTCCCATCATGCTGGGCGAGCGCGTGCTCGCGACCTTCGGCGTCACCTTCTTCCGGTCCGTCGTGGCGACGCCCGATGATCGCGCGCGGATCATCCATCCCCTGAAGAAGGCGGCGGCAAGCATCGAGACGCAACTCAAGGCGCTGTCGCAATCAATGGGCGTCGCGTTTCAGGATGAGAAATAGGCCGCCTTCCCAACCTCCGTCGCCAGGAAGCCGCGCATAGTTCCGGGGCACAACCGCGCCGAACGATCGGTTGCCGCTCCGGAGGAACAGCCACCATGTCATTGTATTCTCGCCGCGCGTTCGCGGCGTCGCTCGTCGGCCTCGGTGCTCTGGCGAGCACGCGGGGCGCGCTCGGTCAGAGCTGGCCGGCCCGGCCGGTGACCATCATCGTGCCCTTCCCGGCCGGCGCGGCCACCGATGTCGTGGCCCGCCTGCTCGCGGAGAGGCTCCGCGCAGAGCTGGGGCAAGGTTTCATCGTCGAAAACAAACCTGGTGCCGGCGGAAACCTCGCCGCGGCCAGCGTCGTGCGCGCCGCCCCCGACGGGCATACGCTGTTCGTCTCCTCGTCTGGGCCGCTCGTCACCAACAAGCTGCTCTACAAGACACTCAGCTTCGACCCGCTCGTCGATTTCGAGCCGATCGCCATGATCGGAGATGTGCAGGTTGTGGTGGCGACGCACCCTTCCCTGCCAGTCAAGACACTGTCCGAGCTGATCGCCTACGGCAAAGCCAATCCGGGCAAGCTCACATTCGGAAGCCCGGGCTTCGGCCTGATGGGGCACATCGCCGGCGAACTGATCCAGCGCAAGGGCGGTTTCCAGATGACCCATGTGCCCTATCGCGGTTCTGCGCCGCTTGCGACCGATCTCCTCGCAGGAATCGTCAATGTCGCCGTCGATTTCCTTCCGCCCTATATTCCACATGTGAAATCCGGAGCCATCCGCGCACTCGCAGTCACGGCCGAAGAGCGGGCGCCGCAACTGCCCGATGTGCCGACCCTGTCGGAAGCGGGACTGACGGGAGTCAACGCCTCCTCCTGGTATGCGATCGTTGGTCCCAAGGGCCTTCCCGAGCCGATCTCACGCCGGATCAGCACGATCGTGAACGATTATGTGCTGAGCGCGGAGGGCCGCGCGAAGCTCGATCCGATCGGCGTGCGCTCGCTCGGCGGCGGACCGGACGTCGTCCGGAAAGCCCAGGCGCAGGAAATCGCCAAATGGAGCGAGGTCATCCGCACGGCTGCGATCGCCCTCGACTAAACCTTCGCCGCAAAGAAAAACCCCGGGTGAGCGCTACCGCTMACCCGGGGTTTTTGCATGCTCGGGATCAGACAGCGCCCGGCGAAACGTCGTCGAGATTCAGCAATGCCGCCGCATGTCCGCCGATCATGGTCCTGATGTCCTTCTCCGCGAATTGCAKGTCGAGCAGCCCACCGACGATCTCGCGGTAGCCATCGACCGGGCGTGGCGAACCGAGCAAGCCGAGATCGGAGCACAGCAGGGTGCGTTCGACACCGGCGACCTCGATCAGATGAGCGAGGTCGGACATCTCGTATTTCTTCGAGCGCCCTTCGACGAACATGCAGATCGAGTGCTCCATATAGGCACCGAGCGAAACGAGCTGGCGGATGTCGGCATCCGTGCAGCCCACGATATAGGTCGGGTGGTTGACGATCATCTTGCGGACGCCGCGCGCACGCGCTTCCTCGAACACGAGGTGGAGTTCAGAGGCATGGAGGTGGCCGCCCGCGAGAACGATGTCCCCCTCGGCAATCAGGTCGAGGATCTGCTTGACCGCGTCCGTCACCGTGCCGCTCGCATCGAGTGCGGTGAGCGGCAGCGCATCCAGCATCTTCCCTGCGGTCTTGGGGAAGGTCTTGACGGCGCCTGACGCCAGGACCGCGATATGGTTCGCGGCCGAGAGGGTCGGCAACCAGACGATCTTGCCGCCGATCTTGATGCAATGGTCGACGGCATGCGGATTGAACCCGCCCGAGGCATTGTTCAGCGCCACGCCGGAAAACAGCTTCAAGCCATTGTCGGGGAAGAGCTTCTCCAACATCACGGCATGCGAGGTGCCGAGGTAGAAATGGTCCTTGTAGACAAGCGCGCGGAACTTCGCGGAGGCAGCGTCGAGCATGGCCTCATGATGGTCGAGGATGCGCGGCATCGCGGCGGGGCCGCTGTGACAGTGCAGATCGACCGCACCGACGAGCAGATCCGCGACCTGCCGGGCACGGTCGGTTTGGGGGGCCTTGTCGAGAAGCATGCTGAAGTCCTCAGGGCGTTTCGCCGGGCATTGGATAATCTGCGGCGTTGATCACCCAACCGGGCTTTTCCGAGAAATCCATGCGTGGCGGTGAGAAGATGTCGATCATCTGGTTCAGGCCGGGCAGCACCGACCGGGACGTGTGGATCGAAGGCGGCGGGATGACCGTCAGCGACGGAGCCGCCATCAACTCGTGCTCGTCCTCGCGCCAGATCCTCATATCCGGCGTCCAGGGCCAGCGGATATCGTGGATGTAGGCGCCGTCGATGACGAGTGAGCCCTGCTCGAAATCGTCATGGTGATGCGGCGAGAGCTTGGTGATGTCGCGCAGCCCGAGCCGCGGGTCGAGCACGTTCACCATCAGCGTCGTGCAGCGAAAAATCCGGCCGAAGCGGCTCTCGCCCCCCTCGCCTTCCAGGCTGTAGCGCCGCAGTTTCCAGCCACCGCGCGGCTCGGGCCAAGGCTCCAGGAGCGCGACATTGGCGTGCGGTTCGGCATAGGACGAGGCATTGGAACAGGCTGCCGCCAGATCGGTCGCAGCAGTGGAGAAGATCCGGATGACGCGGCCATCACTGGCTGCCGTGACCTCGGAATCTCCGGGCGGCACGAACAGGATGGATGAGCCCGGCGAGGCGAGGCTCTCCCCGCGGGCAGAGAGCGACGCGCCCATGGCAGCGTCCGGCAGGATCACGCAATACTCATCCGGATGGCCGATGCGCGCCAGACTCGCCCCCGCGCGCACCTCCGAATAAGCGACGATGAAATTCTGCCCGCGCGCGATCCAAGTGCGGGCATCGGACCCGGCCTCCTGCGGCTCCTGCGCATAGAAGCGCGCATAATCCGCGCCGGCATAGGACGAAACGGGCGAAGCCTTGGCAGGCGCCCCGGTCGCGAGTTTGGCGCGGGGGTCGGTGGGGTGGAACATCGAGAATCTCTCCAGTTCAGCCGACTGCAGCCTGAGAAGCACGGGTTTTCATCGCCGACATCTCGCTGAACGCGTGGCCGGCCGCCTTCCTCAGGAAGCCCTGGTCGGACGAGACGATGAAGGCGCTTGCACCGCGCTCGGCAAAATCGGCGGCCTCATCGGCGTCGTCGGTCATGACGCAGACCGGCTTGTTCGCCCGTTTCGCTGCGGCGATGATCCTGTCCACCGCATCGCGGACCACAGGCGCGTCCCGTGTCGGCGCACCGAAAGCAACCGTAAGGTCGCCGCGGCCAATGAAGACGGCGTCGAGCCCATCGACGGCGAGGATCGCGTCGATCTCCTCGAGTGCAGCGGGATCCTCGATCATCGCGATGGCGGCCGTGGCGGCGTCGGCCGCATCAACATGGTTCCACATCTTCAAGGCGCCGTAACCGCCGGCCCGGGTCACGCCCGAAAATCCGCGCGCACCGCCCCGATAGCGGCAGGCGGCAGCAAGGATACGGGCCTGCGCGACACTCGAGACATGCGGCGCCAGGACACCGACTGCGCCGCAATCCAGGACCGACAGGATCGCGTCATGCGAAAGCACCGGAACACGCACGACCCCGGCGACCCCGGCGGCCCGGGCCGCGAGAAGCGCCACATCGGTAGAGCCCCTATCGAAGGGGGCATGCTCCTGGTCGATGACGACGAAGTCGAAGCCGACTGCGCCGAGGATCTCGATGGCGTGGCCGGTCGGTGTCTTGATGAAGCTGCCGATCAAGGACTCGCGATCGAGCAAGCGGCGCCGGAAGGAATTGTAGGGCGTGTTCTGCATGGACTCGGCACGGGATCGAGCGGCTGGGATGCGCCATCATCGCATCCGGCACCGGCGCAGCATGGCGATCTCCGCGCATTTCGCATTGTGAAATGGCGTGTGCGGCGCCCGTCGTTTCAAGCAATGAAACGAACAAAGAACCTCGTTGTGGTCGGCCGATGGATCGCCCACCACCACRGACAAATGGGGAGGACCATCACATGCACGCTCGCTTGACCACGGCCTTGGGCTTCACTCTGGCGCTGGCGGTTTCCGCCCAGGCCGGCACACTCGAAAAGGTCCGCGAGCGCGGTCAGCTGCTCTGCGGCGTCAGCCCGGGTGTGGCGGGCTTCTCCGTCCCGGACGAGGCCGGTCGCTGGACCGGATTCGATGTCGACCTGTGCCGGGCCGTCGCCGCCGCCACATTGGGCGACGCAAGCAAGGTCAAGTTCATCCCCCTCAGCCCGAAGGACAGGTTCGTCTCGCTGCAGAGCGGCGAAATCGRCGTGCTCTCCCGCCAGGCGACCTGGACGCTCTCGCGCGACACGCAACTCGGTCTGCGCTTCGCCGGGATCAACTACTATGACGGCCAGGGCTTCATGATCCGCAAGTCGCTCAATGCGGGCTCCGCCAAGGAGCTTGGCGGTGCGTCGGTCTGCGTGCCGACCGGTACGACCACGGAACTGAACATCGCCGACTTCTTTCGCGCGAATGGGATGAAGTACGAGTCCGTCAGCTTTGAATCGGGCGATCAGGCCGCCAAGGCCTTCGAGTCGGGACGCTGCGACGTCTTCAGCAACGACGTCTCGGCGCTGTCGGCCTACAGGCTGAAGCTGGTCAACCCGGCAGAATTCGTGATCCTGCCCGAACTGATCTCCAAAGAGCCGCTCGGGCCAGTCGTGAGGCAGGGCGACGAGGCCTGGAACAGCATCGTGCGCTGGTCCTATTTTGCGATGGTTGCTGCGGAAGAGCTTGGCGTCAGCTCGGCCAATGCCGACCAGCTCGCCGCCTCCGGTTCCCCCGAGGTGCGCCGGCTGCTTGGCAGCGAGGGCAAGTTCGGCGAGCCAATGGGCCTGAAGAACGATTGGGCGATGCAGATCGTCAAGCAGGTCGGCAATTACGGCGAATCCCACGACCGCAATGTCGGCGCGGGCTCGCGGTTGGGGATCGCGCGCGGGCTGAACAATCTCTGGAGCAAGGGCGGTCTGCAATATTCGCCGCCGGTACGCTGACCATCCGCGTTGCCGCGCCCACTACGGAGAAAGCTGTGTCGACCCCCACCATCATCCCGGTTCCGCGTATCGCACGCCTGCAGAACGTCCCGGCGCGCCGCACCCCCGCTCCCATTAAGGGAGCACCGCCGCCGGTCAGCTTGCATCTCAACGAGTCCTCGGAGCCCCCCGCTCCGAGCGTCGTGGCGGCGATGTGCGCCGCCACCGGCCAGGTGAACCGCTACCCCGATCATGACGGCGCCTCGCTGATCGAAGCGCTGGCTTCGCGCCTTGCCGTACCGCCAGCACAGATCGTGCTGGGGGCCGGCTCGAACGAACTCCTCTTCGCCAGCGCCGAATTGGCCCTCGACGCGGACGACGAGGCGGTGGCGCCGCATCCTGGCTTTCCAGCCTATGCCAAGGGCGCCGCGATGCGCGGCGCAAAGCTCGTATCTGTTCCGAACCGGCGCGATGGCCTCGTCGACGTCGTGGGCACCCTGGGCGCCATCACCGACCGGACACGCCTCGTCTTCGTCGCCTCGCCGCATAACCCGACCGGCGGCATGCTCGACGAGGCCGATGTGGAGCAACTCGTCGCCGGCGTCCCGGATCATGCCCTGCTGCATTTCGACGAGGCCTATTTCGAGTTCGGCCATCATGCCGGCGGGCCCGACGTGCTCGCCATCCTGCGCCGCCGCAGCGGCCCCTGGATCTCGACGCGCACCTTCTCGAAGGCATTCGGTCTTGCCGGCATCCGCGTCGGATACGGCATCGTCGGCTCACCGGCGCTGGCTGATGCCTATCGCAAGATCCGCACCAATTTCAGCGTCAACGCCGTGGCGTTGGCGGGAGCCGAAGCGGCTTTGAAGGAGCCCGCCTATCTCACCGACCTGCTCAGCAGGACCGCGGACGGCCGCGACTGGCTCGCGGACCAGTTGAAGGATCTTGGCTTCGTGGCCTTGCCCAGCGCGGCTAATTTCCTGGCGGTCCTCACGCCCGCACCGGCCGCCGAATTCTTCTCGGCGCTGAAGGCGGCAAACATCCACATCATGATGTTCGATGTCCCCGGTACACAGGGAGCCCTGCGCATTTCGATCGGCGCAAGGGATGAGATGGCTGCCTTGGTCGCGGTGCTGAAGCGGGCCGTCGGCTGACCGAACGCAAGCGTTTCATTGTTCCTGGCGGCGCCCGGCAGGCGCCGCTTCGCGCTGCAGCGCTCCGGCGTGGCTGGAGCCGACGCGCGCATGGTGAGCTGGTGCTTCGCCATGGTCGATTACCGCGCCCTTCTTCGGCCACCGCGATGYTGCCCTGGGGCAAACACATGCTGCTCCGCCCCACGCCGTGGAGCATCAACCTGGAGCTTGAATGGCCGCGGCCTCACACAGTCGGCAGCGACAGCAGCCCCCGCGCCTCTGCGACCGATGCCACGTGGCGGTCGTAGCTGCCAGCCATCTCGGCGATGCGCTTCACGAGGGCGGCATTGGACGGCGCGAGCGTGTCGCGATCGAGGCGGACATTGTCCTCCAGCCCGGTCCGGCAGTGACCGCCGAGTTCGAGTGACCAGCGGTTCAGCGTGATCTGGTCGCGCCCGATTCCGGCGCCCGTCCAGGTCGCGTCGGGCGCCAGCCGCTTCAATGTCGCGATGTAGAATTCGAACGCAGCGCGATCGACCGGCATCGCGTTCTTCACGCCCATCACGAACTGGACATGCAGGGGTCCCTTGATCGCGCCCGCGATACCCATCTCGGCAGCCTTGAAGATCATCGAGAGATCGAAGGCTTCGATCTCCGGCTTGACGCCGTGGGTCAGCATCTCCGCCGCCAGCCAGTCGACGAGATCCGGGCTGTTCTCATAGACCCGCGTCGGAAAATTGCATGAGCCTGTCGAAAGCGAGCACATGTCCGGCTTGAGCGGGATCATGCCCCCGCGTTCCCTGCCCGCCCCAGAGCGCCCTCCGGTGGAGAGCTGCACGATGATGCCCGGGCAATGTTTGCGCAGCCCCTCGAGCAGGCGGCCAARGCGCTCAGGGTCGGAGGTCGGCGTGCCCTCGTCGGTGCGGACATGGCAATGCGCCAGCGTCGCCCCCGCCTCGAAGGCCTCCTGCGTCGACTCGACCTGCTCGGCAATCGTGATCGGAACGGCGGGATTGTCGCGCTTGGTCGGCAGCGAGCCGGTGATCGCGACAGTAATGATGCAGGGTGTGGTCATGGCAGCGCCTTCATGCATGCGTGGGCGCGGGAACGGTGATCGGGCGGGACAGACGCGCCTGCGCGGTCAGGCGGATGCCCGCATTGGCCGCACCATAGCCACCATAGCCATTGCGCTGGACGATCTCGAAGAACAACCCGCCATCGAGCGTCGCGGTATAGGCCTGCCAGAAATCGCCGCCGGCATCGCGGTCGTAGAGAATGTTGAGCGCCTTCAGCGCATCGATCTCCTCGGGAGGCAGATCGGACCGCGCTTCGAGGTCATCGTAATAGTTCTCCGGAATCGGCAGCATGGCGACGCCATTGGCCACCAACCGTTCGACGGTCGCCCGAATATCATTCGTGGCGAAGGCGATATGTTGCACGCCGGAGCCGAAGAAATCGGTGATGAAGCGGGCCGACAGCGTCCGGTGGCTTTGCGAGCCGTTGAGAATGAGTCTCAGGCCATGGCCGGCCTGACCATCCAGCCCGCTCTCGATGACCTGGCTCTGGACGACGCCCCCTGGATCGATCACCGCCTGGCTCGGCGTCTTCGTTGTCTTGAACAGCGACGAGTAGAACAGCAGCCAGGTCAGCATTTCCTCATACTGCATGCTCTGCGAGATGTGATCGACCCCCACCAATCCGGCGCTTGAGCCATTCGCGCCGGTGGGCTCGAAATCCACCTGCGACCAGCGTCCAAGGGCGGAAGACTGATCCAGGAAATAGAGCAGGCTGCCGCCAAGGCCGCGCACGGCCGGGATGTCGAGTTCGCCTGGCCCGACCGCGCCGGCATGAGGCACATCGAGCAGGGCCGTCGCGCGTTCTGTGGCCGCGCCCGCATCTGCAACCCTCAGCGCGATCGCGCAGACCGAGGTCCCATGCGTGATCTGGTAGCTATGGGCGAAACCGTCGATATCGCTGTTGAGCACGATGCGGATATCGCCCTGGCTCCAGAGATCGACATCCTTGGAGCGATGCGCGCCGACGCGGCTGAATCCGAGCGCGCTCAGAAGGCTCTGGAAGCCCGGCCGCTCGGCCTCGGCGATGGCGAACTCGATGAACTCGACCGCTTCGACAGGCTCAGGCGCCGGCATTGCGACCGCGCCGGGCACCGGCCGGCCGAGCTCCCGTGCCGTCTCGTCGAGCAGCCAGAGCAACGACCGATGGCCGTCGAGCGCCACCGAGCGGGCAGAGCCGGCCCGGAATCGGTCGTTGAAGATCTCGAGCGACAGGACGCCGTCATAGCCAGTCGACGCGAGCGCCCTCATGAAGGCAGCAAGATCGAGATCGCCCTGCCCCGGCAGGCAGCGCCAGTGGCGGCTCCAGGAGAGATGATCCATCTGCAGCTTGGGGGCATCCGCCATCTGCACCATGAAGATCCGGTCGCGCGGGATGGTGCCGATGCTGGCGGGATCGAGCCCGCGCGAGAGGATGTGGAAGCTGTCGAGGATGATGCCGACATTGTCGCGGCCGGCCCGGCGCACGATTTCCCAGGCATCGCGATAGTCGACGACATGACGCCCCCAGGCCAGCGCCTCATAGCCGACGCGCAACCCTCGTTTGGCGGCCCGCTCGCCAAGCTCGGCGAAATCGCCGGCGAGCCTGTCGATGCCGCTCAAGCCCTCGGGCGAGACACTCGAGCAGACGAAGAGCAGGTCGGTMCCAAGCTCCTGCAGGAGGTCGAATTTCCGTTCCGCCCGGTCGAATGTCCGCCCCCGCCGCGCATCGGGCATGCCTTCGAAATCGCGAAACGGCTGGCAGGTCACGATCGCGAGCCCGAGATCGCCGCAGATCCGGCGCACCTCTGTCGGCGAGCCCGGGAAGGCGATCAGGTCGTTCTCAAAGATCTCGACGGCACGAAAACCGGCAGCCGAAATGGCCTCGAGCTTCTCCTGAAGCGTACCGGAGACGCAGACGGTGGCGATGGAAGGGATCATGAGCGCGTCTCCTCGTAGCCGAGCTGTGCGACCGAGCGCAGGTCCTCCGATGTCGTGGTGGGGAATCCGAAGAACTCGAGATAGGCCGGGATCTGCTCGAACAACATGTCGACACCGATCTGGAATGCGCAGCCGCGGGCGCGAACAGCGGCCAGGAAGGGAGTGATCTCCTGCTTCATCACCACTTCCCCGACAAAGGCCGAAGGCGCGATGCGCGCGACATCCATCGGCAAGGGATCGCCTGCCTTCATGCCGAGCGGCGTCGCATTGACCAGGATCGCGAACCCGGCCGGATCGTTCGAGCCGACAGTGACGACCAGTTGCGGATAGTGCTTGCGAAGCCTGTCAGCGAGGCCGTTCGCCAGAGGCGCATGGGTATCGAACAGGCCGAGTGCCGCGACGCCTGCCTTGGCGAGCGAGGCGGCGATGGCCGAGCCGACGCCGCCGGCGCCGACGACGAGCGCACGCGCGCCCTTGAGCACACGGCCCTTGCCCAGCACACCGCGCACGAAGCCCTCGCCGTCGAACATGTCGCCGACCAGCCGGCCATCGACATCAAGCCGCACGGCATTGCAGGCTCCTGCAATCGCGGCCGTGGTTTGCACCTCGTCGACCAGCGCGGTCGTCGTCACCTTGTGCGGCATGGTGATAAGGGCGCCGTGAGCGTTGGAGAGCCTGAAGAAGAGCCTGAGGAAAGCCGGATAGTCATCCGCCTTGCAGCCCATCGGCACCACGACGGCGTCGATCMCTTCTCGCTCGAAATACGGGTTGTAGATCATCGGCGCCTTGAAGCTCTCGGTCGGATAGCCGAGATGGGCGATGAGTTTCGTCGTGCCGCGGATCATGACGAACTGGCCTTCCTAGGTGTTGATCTCGGCAGCGACGCTGACGGCTGCGCCCGACCGGGCGCTGGCCAGGATCGCATCCAGCGTCACCGCGATATCGATGGATTCCGCCAGGGTCGCGCCGGTCCAGTGCTCGGGTCCTTGCCGCACCAGCCGCTCGAACGACTCCGCTTCCGCAAGGAACCCATTGCCGGGCGCAACCTCGATGGTCTCGGGAGCGGTCTGGACGGTCGTACCACGCCGGATCGTGAGCACCGGCGGCCCCCCGAGTGGGGGATGGTTGAGATAGGTCGTCTCGATCGTTCCGGCATCTCCTGCGATCAGGGCGTGGCGGTGATAGGCCGTGGCAAAGCTGCACGAGATCTGCGCAAGCGCTCCGCTCGGAAATTCCAGCGTGGCCGCAACGCTGCGATCGACGCCGGTTTCGCTCCAGCGCGCCGTCGCGCTGACGCGCTCGGGCCGCGCGCCTGCGACGAGAAGCGCCAGGCTGACGGCATAGCTGCCCGCGTCGAGAAGGGCGCCACCGCCGACTTCGGGCTTCAGGCGGATATTCGCCGGGTCGGAGAAGGCGACGCCAAAACTCGATCGGATGAGCTGAACCTTGCCGATCGCGCCCGCGTTGAGCAATTCGCGCAGTTTCAGCGTCTGGGCTTGTGCGCGGTAGGGATAGGCCTCGACGAGATGGCGTCCGTGCTGGCGCGCAGCAGCGGCCATGGCGCGGACCTCGGTCGCATTCATCGCCAGCGGCTTCTCGCAGAGCACATGCTTGCCGGCTTGCATGGCCCGGATCGACCATTCCGCATGGAGCGAGTTCGGCAGCGGATTGTAGATCGCGTCGATCTCCGGATCGGCCAGCAAGGCTTCATAGGAGCCATGAAAATGCGGAATGCCGCATTCCATCGCAAAGCGTTCGGCCTTCCCGGCATCGCGGCTGGCGACGGCAGCGACCGTGACAGTCCTCGACGGCGCGACACCACTCGCAAAGCTGCGTGCGATATTCGCCGCACCGAGGACACCGAGACGCAGTGGCATCGATTGCAGATCGGCCATGCCGGCCTCCTCCTCAGTGATTGTGCAGGATCTCGCCGAGGAACTGCCGGGTGCGCTCGTGGCGCGGATTGGTGAAGAACGCAGCCGGCGGCGCTTCTTCGACGATCGCACCGCTCGCCATGAAGATCACGCGGTCGGCGACCTGGCGCGCAAACCCCATCTCGTGGGTGACGCAGATCATCGTCATGCCCTCCTCGGCGAGCCCGATCATGGTGTCGAGCACCTCCTTGACCATTTCCGGGTCGAGCGCCGAGGTCGGCTCGTCGAACAGCATGACCTTCGGCTGCATGCACAGGGCCCGCGCGATCGCGACGCGCTGCTGCTGTCCGCCGGAGAGCTGGGCCGGATATTTTTCCGCCTGTTCGGCGATCTTGACCCGGCCGAGCAGGCGTCTTGCCGTGGCTTCGGCCTGCGCCTTGCTGGCGCGAAGCGAACGCATCGGCGCCAGCATGCAGTTCTCCAGCACCGTCAGATGCGGAAACAGGTTGAAATGCTGAAACACCATTCCAACCTCGCGGCGAACGGCATCGATGATCCTGGAATCATCGCTGAGAACCGTCCCACCGACACGGATCTCGCCCTTCTGGTAGGGTTCGAGATGGTTGATGCAACGGATCAGGGTCGATTTTCCCGAACCTGACGGCCCGCACAGGACGATCTTCTCGCCCTGGCGGACCGACAGGTTGATGTCGGTCAAGGCCTTGAACTCGCCGTACCATTTCTCGACGCCCGCCATTTTGATCATGGCGTCAGTCCCTTGAATGGTTGCAGTCGCGGACTGGCTGTTCATGGCCTCTGCTCCGTTTTGTCCTGCCGCGCTCAGCTTGCGGAGAAGGAGATGCCTTCGAGGCTGTCGGGGAACTTGTGGACGGGAACCTTCATCCACTTGTCGTAGACTTTCTGGAGCTCGCCATTGGCCCTGATC
>NZ_JBFTLD010000165.1:0-14655 GCF_056396265.1 Allobosea sp. 05T422_2
GCCTTCAACCTGTCGGCCGGCACGATCGGCGCCAGCCTCGCGGGCGCCGGCGCTCTGGCAAAGACGGGTGTAGGCACGCTGATCCTGACCGGCACCAATACCTATACCGGTGGTACGACGATCTCAGCCGGCACCTTGCAGCTCGGCAACGGCACGACCGATGGCACGATCCTCGGCTCCGTGATCAATAACGGTACCTTGGCTTTCAACACCTCCGGCAGCATCAGCTATGGCGGTACGGTCACCGGCACGGGCGCTCTAASCAAGGCGGGCAGCGGCACGCTGACGCTCACGAGTGCCATCGGCAGCACCGGCGCGACAAACATCAATGGCGGCACTCTGAAACTGGGCGCCGGCGGCGCCCTCTCCAGCGACAGCCTGCTCAACATCAACAGCGCGGCGGGCGTCTTCGATCTCGACGGCCGCACGCAGACGATCGGTGGGCTCGACGGCTTGGGCGAGGTCAAGCTCGGCAGCGCTGCGCTGACGGTCTTGAGGACGTCCAGTTTGTCGAGTTTCGCCGGCGTGATCTCCGGCACCGGGTCGCTTACCAAGAGCGGGGCCGGCCAACTCGTCCTGACCGGCGACAACACCTATACGGGCGGGACGACGATCTCCGGCGGGACGCTTCAAATCGGCTCGGGCACGACAACCGGCTCGATCCTGGGCAATGTCGTCAATGACGGCATGCTCGCCTTCAGCCGCAGCGACGACTACATCTTCGCAGGCAACATCTCCGGCTCCGGCCAGGTCACCAAGGCCGGCAACGCCAAGCTCATCCTGACAGGCAACAACACCTATACCGGCGGTACGACCGTCAGCTTCGGGACGTTGCAGATCGGCGACGGCACGACCGATGGCAGCATCGCCGGCAATATCTATGTCCGCACCAGCCTTGTCTTCAACACGGCCGGCACGAGCAGTTATGCCGGGGGGGCCTTCGACGGCGGCAGCGATCGCGGCACCTTCACTAAGGACGGTGCGGGCACCTTGACGATCACCGGGGAGAACACCCATCGGGGCGGCACCAAGGTGGTCGCCGGCACGCTCAAGCTCGGCGGCAACAACCGGCTGGGCAGCGATGGCGACCTCGAGGTCCAGTCGGGCGCGACCTTCGACATGGATGGCAGGGCACAGGGCCTCGCCAAGCTCGAAGGCGCCGGCACGGTCCAGCTCGGTACGGGCGGCGCACTGACGGTCGGCAACGCCGGTGCCTCCTCGACCTTCGCCGGCGGCATTATCGGCGGCGGTTCGCTGACCAAGGCGGGGACGGGCACGCTCACGCTGACCGGCGCCAACGGCTTCACCGGCGGCACGACGATCAGCGGTGGCACATTGCAGATCGGCGATGGCAGCGGCACCGGCTCGCTCGTCGGCAATGTCGTCAACAATGCCGCGCTCGCCTTCAACCGCACCGGCAGCCTGAGCTTCGCCGGTGACATTTCCGGCACGGGTGCGTTGACCAAGAGCGGGGCGGGCACGCTGATCCTGACCGGCGCGGCCAGCCATGCCGGCGGCACGACGATCAGCGCCGGCGCCCTGCAGATCGGCGACAGCGGCACGACCGGCGCGATTTCCGGCAACATCCTCAACAACGGCGCGCTCAGCTTCAAGCGCACGAACGACCTTAGCTATGCTGGCGTGATCAGCGGCAGCGGCTCACTGACCCAGGCCGGCAGCGGCACCCTGACGCTGACGGCGGTTAACACCTTTTCCGGTGGCACGACCATCACCACCGGCGGCACGCTGCGGATCGGCAATGACGGCACGAGTGATGGTTCGGTCGGTGGCGCTGTTTTCAATGACGGCACGCTCGAATTCGACAACCTGAACGCTGCCAGCTTCGCCGGCGTGATCTCCGGCAATGGCGCGCTCCGCAAGCTTGGCAGCAACACGCTGACCCTGACCGGCGCCAGCACCTATTCCGGCCCGACCTCCATCGCCGCCGGCACCTTGCTGCTCGGCGGCAACAACCGGTTGAACACGAGCAGCGATGTCTCGGTCTCCTCGGGAGCGTCCTTCGACCTTGGCGGCTTCTCGCAAGGCATCGGCGCCCTCAGCGGTGCAGGCGAGGTCAAGCTCGGTTCGGGCGGGGCGCTCAGCGCAGGCACGACCACCGATTCGATCTTTGCCGGCGCCATCAGCGGCGCGGGCTCGCTGACCAAGACGGGCACGGGCAGCCTGACCCTGACGGGCRACAACACCTTTACCGGCAGCACGACGATTGCTGCCGGCACGCTTCAGATCGGCAATGCCGGAACGGCTKGCGCGCTTGCGACCAATGTCAGCAATAGCGGCGTCCTCGCCTTCAACCGCATCAACGAATACATCTTCAGCCACGTCGTTTCCGACGGCGTCGGCGCAGGCTCGGTCGAGCAGAACGGCACCGGACGAACGATCCTCACCGGCACAAACACGTATACGGGAGGCACCACCGTCAATGCCGGCGCCCTGCAGATCGGCAATGGCGGCGCGGCGGGTTCGATCGCGGGCTCGGTCACGGTTGCGTCCGGCGCCGAATTCGCGGTMAAGCGCTCCGATATCTATGCGATGCCCAATGCCGTCAGCGGTGCAGGCAGCTTCGCTCAACGCGGCACCGGCACGACGGTCCTCGGCGATGGCATGACCTATAGCGGCGGCACCGTGATCGAGGCCGGCACGCTCAAGGTCGGGAGCGGCGGCGCACAGGGCTCGCTCGGCAGCGGCGCCATCGCCAATGCCGGCGCCCTCGTCATCGACAAGAACAACGCGATCACGATCGCCGGCGCGATCAGCGGCACCGGCAGTTTCGAAACGACCGGTGGAACCGGCGGCACGGGCGTCACCAAACTCTCGGGCGCCAGCTCCTATACTGGCGCGACCACGGTCAGCGGCGGCACGCTGGAGGTGTCGGGCTCGCTCGGCAACACGGCGGTCACGGTGCAGAGCGGCGCGACGCTGGCCGGCGCAGGCACGATCGCCGGTGCGGTCACCATCGCCAGCGGCGGACGCCTTGCGCCAGGTGCCAATCCCGGCACCCTGACCACGGGCACGCTCAGCGTCGGTGCGCTGACCTTGTCCTCCGGTTCGCAGCTCGATTTCGATCTCGGCCTGCCCAATCTCCCGACCGGGAGCGGCAGCGATCGCGTCGACGTGACCGGCAATCTCACGCTGGCCGGCACCCTCAATGTCGCGAATACCGGCGGTTTCGGCGGCGGCATCTACCGCCTGATCAACTATGGTGGCACGCTGACGAATAACGGTTTGACGCTGGGCACGCTGCCGAGCGGCGTTTCGGCCGGCGATCTCTCGGTGCAGACCTCCGTCGCGAGCCAGGTCAACCTGGTCAACAGCAACGGCCTCACCCTGAAATTCTGGGACGGCGGCGCGGCGGGCAACGCCAATAACGGCGCGATCGATGGCGGCGCCGGAATCTGGAGCGCAACCAGCGGCAACTGGACCGACCAGAACGGCAGCATCAATGGCCCGGCGGCGCCGGCCCCGGGCTTCATGGTCTTCCAGGGCACGAGCGGCATCGTCACGGTCGACACGAGCCTCGGCACGGTCTCGGCGACGGGCATGCAGTTCGCAGCGGACGGTTACAGGATCGAGGGCGGTACTGTTACCCTCAGCGGCACGCAGGCGATCATCCGTGTCGGAGACGGCACCTCGGGCGGCGCCTCCTATGTCGCAACCATCGCATCGAGCCTGACCGGTACGAGCGAACTGGTGAAGACCGATCTCGGCACGCTCGTCCTCTCCGGCACCAACAGCTACACCGGCGGCACGCTGCTGAATGCCGGCACGCTTTCGGTCTCCGCCGATGGCAATCTCGGCCAGGCGGCCGGCGGCCTCGTCTTCAACGGCGGCGTGCTGCGCGTAACCGGCACGAATTTCACCGCGACCAGCCGGGCCGTGAGCTGGGGCAGCAATGGCGGTGGCTTCGACATCGCAGACGCGGCCAACAGCTTCACTCTGAGCCAGGCGCTCAGCGGCACCGGCGGGCTTGCCAAGCTTGGCGCGGGCACGCTCGTCCTGACCGGAGCGAACAGCCATACTGGCGGCACGACGATCTCGGCTGGTACCTTGCAGGTCGGTGCCGGCGGCACGACGGGCGAATTGACCGGTGCGGTCGTCAACAACAGCAGGCTTGCCTTCAACCGCTCGGACAGCGTGACCTTCGCAGGCGCCATATCCGGCTCGGGCGCGCTGACCCAGATGGGGTCGGGCACGCTGATCCTGACCGGCGTCAACAGCTACACGGGTGGCACAGCGATCAGCGCCGGCACCTTGCAGATCGGCGATGGCGGCACGACGGGGGCGATCAGCGGCAATGTCGCCATTAGCGGCACGCTGGCCTTCAACCGATCCGATATGGTCGCCTTCTCCGGCCAGATCTCCGGGACGGGTGCTCTGAAGCAGCTTGGAACCGGCACGCTCGACCTCACCGGCGTCAACACCTATTCCGGTGGCACGACGATCACGGCCGGCACGTTGCGCGGCAGCGCAACCAGCTTCGGCAGCGGCGCAATCCTGAACAACGCCGCCCTGGTGATCGACCAGGGCAGCGACGCCCAGTTCGCCAACGCCATCAACGGTATCGGCCGCTTCACCAAGACGGGCACCGGCTCGCTCAACCTGACCGGCACCAGCACGCTGTCGGGCCCCACCACGATCGCGGCCGGGCGGCTCGCCGTGAACGGCTCGCTCGCCATTTCCGCCGTGACCGTCGAAAGCGGCGCGACGCTTGGCGGCAATGGTACGATTGGCCGACTGAACGTGCTCAGCGGGGGTATTGTCGCGCCAGGCAACTCCATCGGCACCTTGACCGTCAACGGCAACGTAAGCTTCGCGCCGGGCTCGATCTATCAGGTCGAGGTGAATGGCGCCGGCCAGTCGGACCAGATCATCTCGACCGGCACGATCACGTTCTCCGGCGCCACGCTCGCGATCGCGGCCATCTCGGGCGCGATGCCGCCCTCGGCGCGCTTCAAACTCTTCGATGCAGCAGGCGGTGTTTCCGGCCAGTTCACCTCGGTGACCAGCAATTTCGCCTTCCTGACCCCGGGCCTGAGCTACGATGCCGCGCAAACCTACCTGACGATCGCGCGCAACGATGTCTCCTTCGGCAGCGTCGGCCAGACCCGCWACCAGACGAGCCTGGGCACGGCAGGCGAACGGCTCGGCACCGGCAATCCGGTCTATGATGCCATCGTCAAGCTCGATGCCCCCTCGGCGCGCCAGGCGTTCGACGCCCTGTCGGGCGAAGTGCACGCCTCGGCGCAGGCCATCCTGGTCGAGGACAGCACTGTGGTGCGCGGAACGGCGATCGATCGCCTGAGGTCGGCGTTCGGGACCGTCGCGGCGGCGCAGCAGCCGGTCATGACCTACGGCTTCACGGCCGATATGGCAGCGCCCGTCACCGGGCCGATGCCGCGGCTCGTTCCCAGCGACCGTTTCGCGGTCTGGGGGCAGGGCTTTGGCTCCTGGGGCCGTAATGAGGCCCAGGGCGGCGTGTCGAAGCTCTCGCGCTCAAGCGGCGGCTTCCTGCTCGGCGCCGATGCCGCGGTCTTCGACAACTGGCGCGTCGGTTTCTACAGCGGCTACAGCCGTTCGACCTTCGAGGCGAAGGGCCGGATCTCCTCCGGCAACAGCGACAATTATCATCTCGGTCTCTATGGCGGCGGCCAATGGGGCGCGCTCGGGCTGCGCGCCGGCGCCGCCTATAGCTGGCACGACCTCACGGTCGATCGCACCGTCTCCTTTACCGGTTTCTCCGACCGGCTGAGGAGCGACTACAATGCGGCAACCGCGCAGGTCTTCGGCGAACTGGGCTACCGCATCGATGCCGGGCGCGTCGCGCTCGAGCCCTTTGCCGGCCTTGCCTATGTCAACCTGCAGAGCGACGGCTTTACCGAGCGGGGCGCGGCGGCGGCTCTTGTCGGCCGCAGCTCCGACATGAGCACCGCCTTCACGACTCTGGGCCTGAGAGCATCGACGAACGTGACCGTGCACGGCATGGGCCTGGAGTTGCGCGGTGCGCTCGCCTGGCGGCACGCCTTCGGCGACGTCACGCCAGCCTCGCTCCTGTCCTTCGCTGGCGGCACCCCGTTCAGCATCACGGGCATCCCGATCGCGAAGAACGCGGCCGTCCTCGATGCCGGGCTCGACCTGGCCGTGTCGCCCAATGCGACGCTCAGCCTGTCCTATGGCGGCCAGTACAGCGCCCATGCGATCGAGCAGACTGTCAAGGGCACCTTCGCCGTCAAATTCTGACCGGGCGGATCCTGCCAGACCTTCAGCAAGAGGTGCCCTCGGGCGCCCCTTGCTTCGTCGCGGTCGGCGTAGATCGCCCGGCCTTGCCGCCTCACGGCGCCGCTTTGATCCCAGGACGCCCATTAGGGGCATCGGACCAGCCCTTTGGCGTATTGACGCTCGATGCAATCGATTACATCCTGCCGATAGTCCCGATTAATACGGGACAAGGGAGGAAACGATGATCAACAGCATCACAACCCGCAGGGGACTTCTGACGGCTGCCGCAGTGCTGGCGATGAGCGGCGCGGCGAGTGCACAACAATCCTACAAGATCGGGCTGTCGAATGGATGGGTCGGCAGCGAATGGCGCACGCAGATGATCGAGGAGGCCCAGGCCGCGGCCGCCGCCTGGAAGGCGAAGGGCGTCAATGTCGAGGTCGTGGTCCAGAGCTCGACCGTGGATGTGCAAGGCCAGATCGGCCATGTCCGCAATTTCGTGAACCAGGGCGTCAACGCCATCATCATCAACCCGAACAGCCCGACGGCCTTCGACCCGGTCTTCGCCCAGGCCAAGGCGCGAAACATCCTCGTCGTGTCCACCGATGCCGAGGTCTCGTCCAAGGACGCGATCTATGTCGGCATCGACCAGAAGGACTGGGCGATGAAATCGGCGGAGTGGCTCGCCAAGGCGCTCGGCGGCAAGGGCAATATCGTCACCATCAACGGCATCGCCGGACACCCTGCCAATGAGATGCGGGTCGCGGGCTATCGCGAAGTCTTCGCCAGGAACCCCGACATCAAGGTGCTGAACCAGGCCAATGCCGACTGGGACCAGGCCAAGGGTCAGCAGGCGATGCAGAACCTGCTCGYGACCTATCCGGCGCTCAACGGCGTCTGGGTGCAGGACGGCATGGCGGATGGCGCCTGGCGCGCGATCGATGCCGCCGGCAAGAAGGACCAGACCGCTGCGACTGGCGAGATCCGCAAGGATTTCCTGACGCGCTGGTCCGAGCAGAAGCTGAACTCCGGCGCCTCGGTCAATCCGCCGGGCGTGATGGCCTCGGCGCTCAACGTCGCGGTGCTGCGCCTGATGGGCAAGGAGTTCAAGGATGGCGTGTTCAAGGGGCAGTATGGCAACGCCATCTACATCCCGATTCCGTTCGTCGACAATGCCAGCCTGCCGGCGGCTCTGAAGCAGGCGGAGGGCAAGCCGGGCTACTGGTCTGTCACTGCGGTCGTGACGCCCGACGAGGCCCAGCAGTACTTCAAATAGCCATGGCTCTCCTTGAGGCCCGGGGCGTCGGCAAGCGCTTTGGCGCCGTTGTTGCCCTTTCCGATGGGCGGCTCAGGGTCGAGGCGGGCGAAATCCACGCCCTTCTCGGCGCCAATGGCTGCGGCAAGAGCACCTTGTGCAAGACTGTGGCAGGCGCCGTCGCGCCTGACGCGGGAACCATTGCGATCGATGCCGAGCCGCGGCATTTCCGCGGCCCGCGTGATGCGGAGCGCGCCGGCATCGCCCTGTTCTACCAGGAGCTCAGCCTCATCCCGCAGCTCAGCGTCGAGGCCAATCTCGGCCTCGGCCATGAGCCGCGCACGCGGCTGGGCTTCGTCGACCGTCGGAGCTTGCGGGCGAGGGCGCGTGAACTGATCGCTCTCTTTGAGGGCGTCGCGGGGCCGGACCTGACGCCGGAGGCGCTGATTGGCGATCTGACGCCCGATCTGCGCCAGATCGTCGAGATCCTGAAGGTGCTTGCCCGCGGGCCGCGCCTGCTGATCCTGGATGAGGCGACGGCGGCACTCGACGGGCGGCAGGCCGAGCGACTCTTCGAAATCCTGCGCCGGCGCAAGGGCGAGGGGGTCTCGACCCTGATGATCTCGCACCGTCTCGACGAGGTCTTTGCCGTCGCCGACAGGATCACGGTGATGCGCGGCGGCGCGACGGTCGCCGAGCTCGCAACGGCTGAGACCGATCGTAATACCGTCGTGCGGCACATGGTTGGCGAGACAAAACTTCGCCCTGCTGCCGGACGGCGCCCGCCTGCGGCACAGGCACAGGCAGGGCTGGTCGTGGCCCATGTCTCGAACCCGCGCCTGCGCGATGTCTCGCTCAGGGTGGCGCCGGGCGAGATCGTCGGTCTCGGCGGGCTGCAGGGACAGGGGCAGTCGGCCTTCCTGCAAGGGCTGTTCGGCGTCCTGCCGTTTTCCTCCGGTGCGGTCACGCTCGCGGGCGAGGCCTTCATGCCGGCCCGACCGGCCGATGCGATCCGGCGCGGCCTCGCCTATGTCTCCGGCGACCGTGGGCGCGACGCGGCCCTGAGCGGCCGCTCGATCTTCGAAAACCTGATCGCTGCCGTCCTCGTCCGCGAGAAGCGGGCGCTCGTCCGGCGGAGCGTGCTCGTGCCGCGCGCCGCGCAGCATGCCGACAGCCTCAGGACCAAATATGCGAGCCTTTCCGCAGCGATCGGCACGCTGTCGGGCGGGAACCAGCAAAAGGTCTTCATCGCCCGTTGGCTGGCGACCGGGCCGCGCGTCGTCCTGCTCGACGATCCGACCAAGGGCATCGATCTCGCCGCCAAGGCCGATCTGCTGGCGATCATGCGGCAGCTCGCCGACGCGGGGGCGAGCATCCTGATCTACTCCTCCGAGGACGCCGAATTGCTGGAATGGTGCGATCGCGTCGCCGTCTTCAACGCCGGGCGGATCGTGGCCGAACTCGCCGAGAACACGCTGGATCCCTTCCATCTGACGCGCGCCTCCTATGGAGAGGTGGCATGAGCGCAGCCCTGATCCGCAGCCGGCCCTGGATGCTGACGCTCGCCGCGCTGATCGTACTCGTCCTGGTCAACACCGCCTTCCAGCCATCCTTCGTCCAGCCGGCGGTGCTGCAATCGAATCTCACGACTTTCCTGCCGCTGGCGCTGGTCGCCATCGGCCAGACCTATGTCGTGCTCAGCGGCGATATCGATCTCTCGGTCGGCGCGATTGCCGCGCTCGTCAATGTGGTGACGGTCAGCGTCATCGCCGCGATCGGCGGCGAGGGGATGGCGGCCATCTTGGCCGGCATGCTGGCGGGGCTGACGACCGCGCTGCTCTGCGGGCTCGTCAATGGCCTGCTCGTCGCGCTGCTCCGGCTCCAGGCCATCGTCACCACCTTCGCGACCGGTATCGTCTTTGCAGGGGCGGCGCTCTTCGTGCTGCCGCAGGCCGGCTTGCCGGTGCCCGAGCGATTCTGGCGCAGCTATGGCGCGACGCTGCTCGGGCTGCCGGTCGTGCTCTGGATCCTGCTGGCGGGGCTCGCCTTTGCGCTCGTCTTCGCCCGCCGGCCCTTTGCCGCGCATCTGCTGGCCGTCGGTGGCAGCCGTGTCGGTGCCTTCCAGACCGGCCTCAGGCTGGAGCGCATCCGCATCGGCGCCTTTGCCCTGTCCGGCCTGTTTGCCGGTTTCGCGGCCCTGTGCCTGACCGGGGAGACGGCGAGCGGCGATCCGCTGCTCGGACAGAGCCTCGCGCTCTCGTCGATTTCGGCCGTCGTGCTCGGCGGCACGGCGCTCTCCGGCGGCTCGGGCAGCCCTGTCGGTTCGGTGCTGGGCGCGCTGGTGCTCGGCATGATCGGAAATGTCATCTTCTTCGCCGGTCTGCCCTTCGCCTGGCAGACCCTGGTCCAGGGCGTCATCGTGCTCGCCGCACTGGCCGGCGGCGTGCTGGTGACGCGGCGATGACGGTGCGGGCCCTTCTCACCAATCCGCTGGCGCTCGCCGCGGGGGCGATCGCGCTGCTGCTCGCCATCGGCGAAGCGCTGTCGCCGGGTTTTGCCCAAGGCGACCAGATCGTCCGCCTGACGACAGTGGCCGCGATCCTCGGCATCGTCGCTGCCGGTCAGAACCTCGTCATTCTCGGCGGGCGCGAAGGCATCGATCTGTCGGTCGGGCCGATGGTCTCGCTCGGCGCGGTCATTGCCGGCAATGTCATGGCCGGGCAGGACGCCGCCATCCTGCCGGCGGTGCTGGCCGCCTGCGGCGTGACCTTCGGCATCGGGCTGGTCAACGGGCTTGGCGTCACCCTGGTCCGGATTCCGCCGCTGGTCATGACGCTCGGCATGACCGCGATCATCCAGGGCGGCCTCGTCGTCTATTCGCAGGGCGTACCCTCCGGCAATGCCGCGCCAGCCCTGATGGCCTTCGTCAATCGCCCGTTGCTGTTCGGGCTGCCCGGCATCCTCCTGGTCTGGGCCGTCATCGCACTGGCGCTCGGCTTCGTTCTGCGCTGCACGGCCTTCGGGCTCGGCGTCTACGCAATCGGCGCCAATGAGCGCGCCGCCATGCTCGTCGGGCTGCCCGTCGCGCGCATCCGCTGCCTGCTCTACGGCTTCTCAGGCCTGTTCGCCGGCCTCGCGGGTGTCTGCGTCATCGGTTACACCGGCAGCTCCTTCATCAGCGTCGGCGATCAGTACGTCCTGTCCTCGATCATCGCGGTGGTCATCGGCGGCACATCGCTCGCAGGCGGCGCCGGGGGCTATCTCGGCACGGTGCTCGGGGCGCTGGCGCTCGTGCTGCTGCAGAGCGTGCTGACGACCTTGCAGCTTGAAACCTATGGCCGTCAGATGATCTTCGGCCTGACGCTCCTGGTGCTGATGCTGCTTTACGGCCGTCAGGCCAGGCTGCGGGTCTGATCATGAGCGTGCCCACGATCGCCACGGTCGCAGAACTCGCCGGCGTCTCGACGGCGACGGTCTCGCGGGCATTGCAGCGCCCCGACAAGGTCCAGCCGGAGACCCGTCGGCGCGTGCTCGAGGCCGTGGCGGCGACAGGTTTCGTGCCGAACTCCCAGGCGCGCAATCTCMGGAGCCGCGCGACCCGCACGGTCATCCTGCTGGTGCGCGACATCTCGAACCCGTTCTATCTCGAGATCTACAAAGGCGTCGAAGAGGCGGCCATGCGGGCCGGGTACAAGGTGCTGATGGGGGATGCGCGCGATGACGACGAGCGCATCACCCACTATGTCGACATGGTGCGCGCGCGCCACGCAGACGGGCTCATCCTGATGGTCGGTCGCTTCCCGGACGCCCTGAAGACGGAGCTGTCGCGGCTGCCGCCGATCGTGATCGCGCTCGAGACCTTTCCCGAGCTCGCGCTGCCGACCGTCTCGATCGACAACATCGCTGCGGCCCGGCAAGCCGTCGAGCACCTGCTCGGGCTCGGCCACCGCCGCATCGCCCATATCACCGGGCCGCTGCCGGAGCGGCTCGCGGTCGACCGGCTGGCCGGGTATCGGAGCGGCCTCGCCGCAGCGGGCATCGCGGCCGATGAGGCGCTGATCGTCGAGGGTGATTTCAGCCTGGACGCCGGCCGCCGGGCCGTGCGCCGTCTCAATGAGACCGGGACCGGTTTCACGGCGCTGTTTGCGGCCAGCGACCAGATGGCATTCGGTGCGATCAGCGAATTGCGCGCTTGCGGGCTTTCGGTCCCCACGGAGGTCTCGGTCGTCGGCTTCGACGATATCGTGCTCGCCGACGCCTTCATGCCGCCGCTGACCACGATCCACCAGCCGCGTTTCGATATCGGGCGACAGGCGATGGCGCGCATGATCGGTCTCCTCGGCGAGGAGCCGGCCGCCGCCAATCTGGTGATGGAGACACGCCTCGTCGTGCGCGGCTCCACCGCTCCTGTGCCACTCTGCCCGAACCCCAACCTGAGAACGAAGGAATGAGACGATGAAAGGTCCAGCCCTGTTCCTCGCGCAGTTCGTCGGCCCGACGGCGCCCTTCGACAGTCTCGATGGTCTTGCCGGCTGGGCGGCCGGGCATGGCTATGTCGGCGTCCAGATCCCGACCAACGATCCGGCGCTGTTCGATCTGGCGCAGGCGGCGCAGTCGAAATCCTATTGCGAGGACATCGTCGCCAGGCTCGATCGCCATGGCCTCCAGGTTACCGAGCTATCGACCCATCTCCAGGGCCAGCTGGTCGCCGTGCATCCGGCCTATGACCTGCTCTTCGACGGCTTTGCGCCGGCAGCTCTGCGCGGCAAGCCTGCCGAGCGGCAGACCTGGGCCGTGGACCAGCTGAAACTTGCCGCCCAGGCCTCGCGAAATCTCGGCCTCGCCACGCATGCCACCTTCTCCGGTGCCTTGGCCTGGCCCTATGTCTATCCATGGCCGCAGCGGCCGCAGGGCCTCATCGAGGAAGCATTTTCGGAACTGGGCCGACGCTGGACTCCGATCCTCGACGCCTTCGACGAGGCCGGCGTCGATCTCGCCTACGAGATCCATCCCGGCGAAGATCTCCATGATGGCATCAGCTTCGAGCGTTTTCTTGAATCGGTTGGTGAGCATCGACGCGCCACCATCCTCTACGATCCCTCGCATTTCCTGCTGCAGGCGCTCGACTATCTCGCCTTCATCGACATCTACCACGCGCGCATCCGGGCCTTCCACGTCAAGGATGCCGAGCTCAACCCGACCGGCCGTTCCGGCGTCTATGGCGGCTATCAGGGCTGGGTCGAGCGGCCCGGCCGTTTCCGTTCGCCGGGCGACGGGCATGTCGACTTCGCCGGTATCTTCTCGAGGCTGGCCCAGTACGATTATCGGGGCTGGGCGGTCGTCGAGTGGGAATGCGCCCTGAAGCACCCGGAACAGGGAGCAGCCGAAGGTGCTGCGTTCATCCGCAGCCATATGATCCGCAGGGCCGAACGGCCCTTCGACGATTTCGCTGCGAGCGGCGCCGACAGCGCGACCAACGGCAAACTCCTGGGGCTCACCCGATGAACGCGCGCATTCGGCTCGGCATGGTGGGAGGCGGCGAGGGCGCGTTCATCGGCGCAGTGCACCGCATGGCAGCGCGTCTCGACGGCGAATACGAGCTTCTCGCCGGGGCGCTTTCGGCCACGCCCGAAAAGGCCCTGCGCTCGGGCCTTGCGCTCGGTCTCGACCCGGCGCGGGTCTATGCCGATTTCGAAGCGATGGCGCGGGCCGAAGCGCGACGTCGCGACGGCATCGAAGCCGTGGCCATCGTCACGCCGAACCACATGCATGCTCCCGCCGCGCTCGCCTTCCTGAAGCGCGGCATCCATGTGATCTGCGACAAGCCGCTGGCGACGAGCCTGAAGCAGGCGCAAGGCCTGAAGGCGGCGACGGACCGTGCGGGCGTGGTCTTCGCGGTGACCTATAACTATTCCGGCTATGCCATGGTCCGCCATGCCCGGGCGATGGTCGCAGCCGGCGAGATCGGCCGCATCCGGGTCGTCCAGGTCGAGTACCCCCAGGAGTGGTTGACGGAGGCGCTCGAACAGACCGGCCAGAAACAGGCGGAATGGCGCACCGACCCGGCACGCTCCGGTGCCGGTGGGTCGATCGGCGATATCGGCACGCATGCCTTTCATCTGGCGGGCTTCGTCTCGGGGCTCGCGGTGACGGAGATCTCGGCCGAACTCACCAGCTTCGTGGCCGGCAGGCGTCTCGACGATAATGTCCAGGTCATGCTGCGCTACGAGAATGGCGCGCGCGGCAGCCTCTGGGCGAGCCAGGTCGCGCCGGGCAATGAGAACGGCCTGCGCCTGCGCATCTATGGCGACAAGGGCGGGCTCGAATGGGCGCAGGAACAGCCCGATCAGCTGAAATGGTCGCCCTTCGGCGAGGTGCAGCGCATCGTCACGCGCGGCTCCGGCGGCGCCAATGCGGCAGCGCAACGTGTCACCCGTGTCCCCGCCGGGCACCCCGAAGGCTATCTCGAAGCCTTCGCCACGATCTACCGGGAGGCCGCCGCCGCCATCCGGGCGCGCCAGGCCGGACAACCCATCCCTGGCGACTGCACGTTCCCGACGCTGGAGGACGGGCTTCGGGGCATGGCCTTCATCGAGGCCGCGGTCGCCTCATCGAAGGCAAACGCGCGCTGGACGAAACTGAAGGGCTGAAGGAGCTGCCACCCTGCGAGCCGCGTGCGGCTGGATCAGGGGGAGTTTCAAAGCTCCCCCGGGCGCTGGTCTGGGCGTTCGCTTCGGTAAGGTGCCTTGGCGGGAACAGCTCATTGCTGCAGTGGGTTGCTTTCAGAAGCTCACCCTGATCTGGGCCTGGCCGCCGAGGCGGTTGGTGGAGCCGGAGAGCTCGCCGTCGAGGCGGGCGCCGAGCGTGACGGAGGGGCTGAGCCTGAGGTCAAGCCCGGCGGCCAGCAGCGCGCTGTTGCGGGCGGGCCTGGCGCCCTCGACCGCGAAGCCTGAGCCGGTCAGGCCGGCGATCGAGGCGGAGAGACCGGCGTCACGCTGGTAGTAATGCGCCCAGYTCGCCCGGAGATAGCCGGCGACAGGCAGCCCATTCAGCCCGCTGGCATAGTCGAGCTGCAGGCCAAGCTCGCTGCGCGAGGTGATGTCGTTGCGCCGGGCGAGCGCCAGCGCGCCGGCATTGGCCCCGGCCCAGTTCGCCTCGGTCAGGGC
>NZ_JBFTLD010000166.1:0-14570 GCF_056396265.1 Allobosea sp. 05T422_2
CCCTACAAGTACCCTACAAGTATCTCCTGCCCGATATCGTAGCTTCGGCCGACCACTTGCCTGTCGCACTCGACATCGCCAACGAGATTTACAACGCCCTCGACCAGAGAGGGCATCGCGTCATGTTTGCGCCCGCAGACCAGGAGATGCGGCGCATACACGTCGACGAGCAGGAGGTTCCGCGCAAAGACCGCAAGTATGGGCGCTATCAGACGGGCAGCATCTGGTCGCCGCGCCGTCCCACGGTCACCTACATCGGCTCGATCCCCGTCGGTCTCGTGCTAACCGAGATGACCGAGCGCGTGACAATGCGGTACCTCGACGGCTCCTATGTGCGCGAAGACAGCAAGTTGGTCCGCTCCGCCCGGCCCTGGCAACTCACGCACTCCTGGACCACGGAGCAAGACCTACCCTGCGGCCGCTTTCGGTTCGTCGCTTACTGCCCTCTCGCGAACATCGACTGGTCAGCGAACTGGCAGGACACGCAAGCCGCAGACCTCAAGTCGCTCGTACCCTCGATAGTCRCACGGCTTCAAGGCTCCGAAGCGGAGCTCAGCGCGTTGATCGTGGCTGAGGAGAAGGCGGCCGCCCGACGGCGCAGGGAGTGGGCAGAGGCGCATGAACGATACCTCCGCGAAGAGGATCGCAAGGCGGTCGAGAGAGCGCTGGCGGACAGCAAAGGGCAACTCGCTGAGATCATGGAGAAGTGGGCGGCCGCTACCGCAGTCGAACGTTTCTTTCAGGAAGCCGAAACGCGCCTAGCAAAGATCGATGACGAGCGGCGGCCCGATATTGAAGCCCGCCTAGCGTTGGCCAGATCAATGCTTGGGGAGCAAGATCCCCTTCGATTTCTCTCGGAATGGCTAGCTCCTCAAGARAGATATCAATCCAAGTACCCCCGAGCATGAGCGCTATTGCCAAGCGTTKGGGCTCAGCGTGATAACCGCTGGGCAAAGGCACCTTGAATGTCGGCATTTTTGCCGTTTGCAAGAACTGATTGTGCAATCCTACAATCCGAGGCGTCAGTCCATTTAACCGGCCACCAATGGTCGTGTAGGCGCCCCTATGCCGGTCAAGCCAGCCGTCACTAATGAGTCGCAGCATCCGACTTCGCACCGTGCGGATCTGAAGGAAGTGCGGAGCGAGAAGCCCGGCGCCCGCGCTGACGAGCACGTCAGCCCCAACGCCAGGAAATCTGACGCAATCAGAAAATGGAATTCTACCAGCGGTATGAAGATCTTCCACTTTGGAGACGGCCCTCCTTCTCCTGTAAGCGCCACAGGTTTCATGCCGATGCCACCGGATCGCGTGCTCCCAGGTTTTCTCTCTCAAGCCGCCCGGGATTTGCTGAATGTGACGCAGTCTTGGCTGCGAGAGCAGGCGCAGGTGTCTAAAAAGACGATCAACGACTTCGAAAATGGCTACGCCGCGCCAAAAACTGCATTAAATTTGAGAATCAGGCGAGCCCTCGAACAGGCCGGTGCGCAGTTTGTGCACGGCGAGGACCTCGTTGGCGTCGTGGTCTACACGTCCCGGAGTGACGGACGTCGCTGATTGTTCGACCGCCACGAGGCGGCATCGCGTTAACCATATTTCACTCAAATTGTATCGAATTTTTTATACCTAGGGTATATTACTTTCTGTTCAGCGCGAATTGATGGCATCATCCGCGCTGATGGCGACCAGCGGCAGCGATTGCCGATGTCCATATGCGGCCTCGCGACTGCTGGCCGGTTACCGCCATCGCTCATCCAATCGACCAAGCAGCCCCTTCCACCTCCCAGGTGCCAGGACTGTTGTCTTCGACCACATCGCGGAGCCATTCATGGTTGACCAGAAGCGCTTGGGTTCGGCCTACCGAGGATCTCGCAGTTTTGCCGCGGCGGACGGCTTCGCGCTCGGAGGGGCGCATTCTAGGGCCCGCCCCTGGGCGAAGAGCTTATATTGCGCCGCCGGCCTCTTCGGCGGCGACGATAGCTCGGCGCTGCTAGACGAAGAGTTCGATGAGCTCTCTTGCGAGCCTGAGCGACTGTTGAGGCTGGCGAACCAACCCTGATCGACTGAGCGGGCGTACGGCTGCTCAGCGGCTGCCCCGTCGGCACTCACGTTCCAATCGACTTCTCTGGCCAACATCGCACGGGAGGATTCATGCCGCGTGGAAAATCGTCTGTAGCTGACCGCCACTCCATTCCAGCCCGAAAGGACCTGCTAGCGCGGGCTTACATCGAAATCCTTGCCCGCGAGGCGGGAGCAAAAATCCAGCCTATGCTCCGCGCCGACTACACTGATGAGGCTTTAGAGCGCCTGATCGACGACCTCGAGGATAGCTTCGACGGTGGTGGTGTCTCGATCCTCAGGCCCGATCTGGCGGCTGTCGCGGTTCTGATCGCCCGGGCAATTGAGGGCGTCTCTGGCCTGGCGCGTCGCATCCGCCGGGACGCTCCCATCGTCGTGCTGACTACTCATAGCCCGAACCTCGTCGAAATGGCCAAGGAAGTCGTGCAGAGCTGCGTGCTGCCGTCGCACTCGCGTGTGATGGAGGCCGGCTCAATTATCGGCTCGCAGACCCGCGCTGTCCTCGTGGCCCGTGATGGTTCGGCGAGAGAGGATCGCCCCGAGAAGGGCAATAAGGAGGTCGCAGCGGCGCTCCAGCGCCGGATTCCGGTGATGGGTATCGCACCCGACCCGACTCGGCAGCTGCCACAGGCGCTTATGCGGACGGCAGAGTTTCGTCTTGTGCTTCCCACGCTGGATCAAACCGCCCTCGCCTTGGTCATCGAGGTGGTGACGGGACGTGCAACGTCACGCGCCATGGACCCGGACCTCATCCGGCTGCTCGATGTCGATGATCTCCCTTTGGCATTCCGCTTCGGACGAGCCGGCGACGCATGCCTCGCTGCGATCGAAGATGTCGTTAGGAAGAAAGGTGAGTACCTGATCCAGGGACCTTCTCTCAGTGAGCTAGCGGGATACGGAGCGGCCCAAGAGTGGGGCCTGCAGCTGGCCGACGATCTGAGCGAGTATCGCGCAGGGAAACTCAGCTGGGCTGACCTTGATCACAAGGGCCTTCTCCTGTCGGGACCTCCCGGGGTGGGCAAAACCCAATTTGCGCGCGCTTTGGCCAAATCCGCGCGGGTTCCGCTCGTCTCGACATCGGTGGCTCAGTGGAATGCTGCGCCTTTTCTTTCGGGCACATTGCAGGCTATCCGCGATGCGTTCTCGCAAGCGCGCAGGCAGGCGCCGAGCATCTTGTTCATCGACGAGCTGGACGGCATTTCTGACCGATCGAAGCTCCAGGGCGATTACGTCGAGTACTGGACGCAAATCGTCAACCTGCTGCTCGAACAGCTCGCGGGCATCGAGGAACGCCCTGGCGTCGTCGTTATCGCCGCTACGAACCATCCCGATAGGATTGATGCCGCGATAAAGCGGGCTGGACGGCTTGATCGAGAGATACAGATCAATCGACCGGATACCACGGCGCTGGTAGAAATCTTCCGATACTACATCGGCGCTGCACTTCCACCATCCACCGATCTCACACCGCTAGCGTTGGCTTCGCGTGGCGCCACCGGCGCCGATGTCGAGGCGCTCGTTCGTCGCGCCAAAGGCACCGCTCGGCGAGCCAGGCGTGATCTCACGCTCGAAGAGCTGTTGTCGGCCATCGCCGCAACCGCGCCGCCCCTCTCGTCGGAGGCACGTTGGCGCATCTCGGTGCATGAGAGTGGCCATGCTTTGGCCGCCCACGAGCTGGAGGCAGGGGCGGTCTGCGGGATTTCCCTCCATTCCCGGGGTGGGTTCTTTGAGTTCGAAAGCAATCTGACAGGTTCGGCCACGTTTGATCGCTTTCAAAGTGAGATGATCGTGCTCATGGCCGGCCGAGCTGCCGAGCGCCTCATTCTCGGGGATGCGAGTGCAGGTGCCGGAATGAGCATCTCCTCCGATCTGGCGCGAGCCACCGGTTTCGCGATGCTCGTCGAGACCCAGTGCGGGTTGGGCATCTCGGGCAGCGCTTACCTCGCCGAGATCAGGAATCTTGCCCAGCACCCTGAGCTGCATAAGGCGGTCAACGAGCACTTGAACGAGGCCGAGGACAAAGCTCGGCTCCTCCTGGATCGAAAGCGGGGCAGATTGATCGCGCTTGCCAATGCGCTGAATGCCCAGGGCTACCTATCCGGCGACGACATCAAATCGATTGTCGAGGTCGGGACGGTCGAACTCAGCGAGGCTCAAGACGAGTTTGGGAGGTGCGCATGATCTATCTCGACGACGTGCTCCAGAAGGATCGGACGGCCGAAACTTTGCCCGAGGTCGAAACCCGGCTCCTCATGGCGACGCACGATCTTGCTGCCGCCCTGAGCGTAGATCCCGTGGACGCAATCTGCGCTCTCGCATCCGTTATCCAACGGCGCGCCGACTTCGAGCGACTGAGGAGTCCCGCCGGGGCGACCGCCACGCTCCAGCGCTGACAGAACTCCCGACATTACTGCAATGCCTTCGCAGCCGGCGAACGAGACCGGCTGCTTGCTCACGCCATATGGGAGAGCGGTCCATGCAGGAACTGGTGCAGAAGATTAGGGCGGCCGCTGACGATCTGCGGCGGCTCGAAGAGGGGTGGAGGCCTTCGCAGTCGGATCTCCGTGACGCCGTGATCCTCGAGGATTGGATGATCGCTGGAGAACCTCTAACCGGTCAAACGGTGTTCTGGGGCCGATCGATCGGGCATCCGATCCTTGGAGATCGGTTCATTACAACGAGCCCGCTAATCTGGATTAGTCAGGATCGCACCATCGCTCGCACACTTTCGCGCTGGTATCGCCTTGGGAAGTGCGCATCGCCGCCCACTGACGCGCCGTCGCCAGAACTGGAAGCCGGCGGCCCATGAGCTGTATTGGCGTTCCCGACTGCGAGACGTTTCACTTGGTCCGCGCAGCGCAAAAGCTGCGCCGCCCCCTCTCGCTCAGTATCGTAATCGTTCTTCTCAGGCCGCTCTCTGATGAGTTGGCCGGCAATAGTCCTCCGATCGGTTTTGTCGAGACGGAGCCAGTCCAAACGCACGGTCCCTATCCGATCGCGACAGTCGTCGACGATCTAACCACGCAAATCAGGCGCGTGCCGCGGCACGCTGATTTCACGTCCTTCTCGTCCCGAACGCGGGCCCCCGGTTGATGAAGCGGGCGCGACAGAGGCTGAAGGGCAGCGGTCGGCGGGACAGGTCAGTTAGGAAGCGTTCAGCGGCATCTCGCGGGGCTAGCGCGACCTCAGCAGCTTCCGCCGAGACAGATTTCACGATCACGGAATTGGAAGCGGCAGCCGCTGCCGTTGTCAGACTTTTCCAGAAGTGGAAGCTCTCAGACGAAAAATCGCGTCAGATCCTCGGAAATCTCGATCCAGAAACGTTCGCGCGCTGGAAGAGTGCTACTAAATACGGCCCCTTCGATCACGAATTGGAGGTCCGGCTCTCACTGCTGATCGGAATTCACAAGAACCTTCGCCTGCTGTTCACGGAACCGGCTCGCGGCTACGCGTGGGTAAAGCGACCGAATTCGGCTCTCGGCGGTCTTCAGCCAGTGGACATAATGACCAGAGGCGATGTCGCGTCGTTAGCCGAAATTCGCGCCTACCTCGAACGCACGTTTCTAGGCTCGTCGGATCTCTGACGTTCCGATTCGAAACATCGTTGCACGACGTGCTGCGCGGCCGCTGATGTGTGCGGGCGGGATACCTAACGATGCCACGACCAATCACGCGAAAGGCGTTGAACGAGCGCGCTGCGACGAGAATCGACCAAAAGACTGCCTGCAACACCGAAATGGTGGATAGCGGGGAAGAAAAATTTTCGCCCCTGGCTCTTTTTTCTAACCCGCGCCCCTCGTGCATGCATTGAACGGCTAAGCGGCCGTTCAGATCGAAATTCTTCTGATCCTCGAGGCCCTTGCGGAAGATGAAGCAGTTCTGATCATCCCATTCCGTGGCTGGGCCAGTCGTTCGTCAACCCCACATGTCAAGCGCCAGCAAGTTTTCAACAGCTTCCAATCCACGGATGATTGGCCCGGTCGCAGCACGCCCAACAAGGTCGCTGAATCGACGATCCAAGCAGATTCGATCATAGCTGTTCGGGCGGAAACGGCGAAGATTTGCCGCGACGCGCAGAGATGGAAATCAGCAGCGGAGATCGTAACAACGAATACAATTTCACTGTAGCGCAAAGGCGCTTCAAGGCCATTTCCGACGGATAGAGAATACGCATGAATACATCGCGTAGCCGATGCTTCATGGCCATTAAGTGGAAAATAAAGGGCACTCCGATCAACGACCGGAATGCCCATCCATCTTCCGCTTCCATCCGAGGCCTAGGAAACCTTGGAAGCGGATCGCAACCCAACTCAGTGCAAGACCAAGCCCGGCGCTCGTAAGTGGAAGCATTTTGCGTAATGTTACGCAAGTAGTCTTTTACTGCACGGATCGGGATTGCGGTCGCACGTCTACCGACTGGAACCCAACAAGTGCAGAACCTCCCCGCTTCCCCCGCTCCGATCTGGTGCCCTCCAGGTCCCTCAGTCACGTCCCGCAATGTGCACGGGAAAAGCCGCGGCGCTTGCCGACCGTCCGTCGTAGGCGGTGCAGAGCCGCGGGAAATCATGTGCGAGAGCGGCCTCGAAAAGAAAGCCGCGCATTTCCTCCTGACGCATCCCAAGGTCGCCGACCTGAGCGAGCAGCCGCCGTCGGTCGTATGGTTTGACGCCGCCGGCCAGAGGCACCGCCATACCTTCGATTTCCTCGTCACCCTGAAGGATGGCCGCAAGCTGGCCGTGGCGGTCAAGCCGAAGGCCCGTGCCGAGCGCCACCGTCTCGCCGATGTCCTCGCTTCGATCGCGAACCAACTCCCGCGCGGTTTCGCAGACGGCGTCCTGCTGATCACGGATGCCGACCTGCCGCGCGACTTGGTCCATAACTCGGCGCTCCTGCATCACGCCCGTAGAGCGCCTGATCAGGGCCTCGACGCTGCGGTGTTGAAACTGGCCAAGGCGACCCCGGTMACCACGATCGGCACGCTCGTCCGCGAGAGCGGCCGCGGAGGGGATGCCTTTCGTTCTGTCACTCGATTGATCGCCAACGGGGTGATCTTGGTCGTTGGCCAGTCKCGCATCGGCTACGCGACGCAGGTCACGGCCGCAAACGATGGGGAGGTCGCGTGATGAACGTGCATGTCCCCATGTTCCGCATCGGCCCCAACGACCGTCTCGGCATCGACGGCATTGAGTACCGCATGCGCCAGCGCTTGCCCCAGGGGTACGTGCTCGCCCGCGTCGACGATCCCGGCGTGATCGAGGACTTCAGCCATGAGCGACTGCACCTGCTGTCTCAGACCGCGAGGTTCCGGTTCGATCGCGACGCGTTCGATCTCGCCGCAATCGCTGCTCGCTCGGAAAGCGATGCGGATATCGTCGCGGATATTCCAATCGACGAGCGCGAAATGGTTCTGGGGCGCCGCTTCTATGCGGTGGCGTTCCTCAAGATGGAGGCCGAGAAGAAGGCCACGAGGTCCGACGCCTCGATGAAGCTGGCCATCCAAGAAATCGACAAGGCCTACGTCGACCATCTCCACAAGGCAGAGGGCAAGCGAAACGACGATGGCGATTTCATCCCTGTCCGCCCGGGAAAGAAAAGGGCGGCGCTCTCGATCAGCCCTCGTACCCTGAGGAACTGGGTGAAGGCTTTCGAGAACGCAGGACTGCGCGCCACGGCGCTGCGCTCTCGGTGCCGGCGCAGCGGTGACCGGATCACCGTCCGGCTCGATCCGGCAATCCGGCGACTGCTTGCTGAATTCGCGCTCCAGTATGCTTCGGAGAACCGACCGACGATCCGCGCTGTCTACCGCCGACTTCTGGCCGCTCTGGATGCGATCAATCGCGAGCGTGTCGCGCATGGCCTCCCGGCTCTGAAGGCACCGTCCTATGAGCGGCTGGGCATCGAGATCAGGGCCTTGCCGGCGCTCGACGTCTACGCTGGGCGATACGGCCTGCCGGCCGCGATGAAGCGCTTCCAGATRGTGGCAAATGGCTCCGATATTGAGCGCCCCTTGCAGCGCGTCGAGATGGACGAGTGGCGCATCGACCTGATGACGATCATTCAAGATGCGGGGATTTTGGAGGTGCTGTCGGCGGAGCAGCAGGACGAACTCAAGAAGAAGCGGTATTGGGCTTGCGTGGCGATCGACGCCGCCACCCGCGTCATCCTCGGAATGAAGGTCGCCGCAGGCGTCAGCGCCGAACTGGCGATTGAGACTCTGGAGATGGTTGTCACGCCGAAGCGGCGGTATGCGGACGCCGTCGGCGCGGGGTCCGCTTGGGAACACCACGGCAGCCGAGAGTCCATCGTCCACGATCAGGGCGCCGCCTTCATGGCGGGATCCTTCCGACGAGTGGTCATTGACCTTGGTTGCGATCCGGACGCTCCTCCGGCCGGGGTGCCCTGGCTGCGCGGAACCATAGAACGGACATTCCGCACGATGCAGGATCAGGCGTTGGCCCCCTTCACCGGGCGGACGTTCGGCTCCGTTGACGCCAAGGGTGACTACCAGCCCGAGGAAAGGGCAAGCCTGACCGTCGAGGAGCTTTGCGACGTCTTGGTACGGTGGGTCGTGGACGTCTACCACAACTCGCCCCACGCAGGTCTCGGCGGCGAGACGCCGGCTAACGCCTGGTCACGCCTCGTCGCCAAGTTCGGGATCATCCCGCCCCCCGATCGTCATGTCCGTCGCGCCATCTTCGGCACGGATCTGAAGCGCACCGCGTCCCCCAGAGGCATCCGGTGCCTAGGCTTGTTCTACAATTGCCTTGAGCTTCAGGCCCACCGGCGGCGGCACGGCGATGCCGCCATCGAGGTGAAGCTCGATCCATCGGACATGGGCCACGTGTCCGTGCGCCTCGGAGCGGGTTGGGTCGCGGTTCCGTGCATGCGCCCGGGCCTCGATGATGTGCCCGCCTCCATCTGGCTGGCCGCGTCCAGGGACCTCAGGCGCCGCTACGCCGCCGAGGCAAAGCTGACCGATGCCGTCGTGGCTGCAGCCGTTCGCGATGCTTGGGAAATGGCCCGCAAGGCTCAGCTCCGCGCCGGCATCCTCGCAACGCGCCCGAGCCAGAGCGAACTCGACGCCCTCGAATTGCAGATCGGTCTCGGCTTCCCCTCTCAGGAGGATACGGCGGCTGCAGCAGCCTCGGCATCCGCAGATGTGATGGAAAAGGCCATCCCCCGCGGCAAGTCGAGCTCGGAGCCGCCGCAGCCGCGGTCCGCTCCCTCCCGCATCATCAAGTCGAGGAACTGACCTCGTGAGCGACACCCCCTTCACCTCCGCGGTCGAAAAGCTTCGCGAATGCCTTCCCCCGTCCGAGCTGCGCGTCGTCAACACGATGGCGCAGGTTCGTGCCGAGTACGTCGAGACCGACTTGGACGACCGCCTTCGCAAGAGCTTGGACGCCCTGATCCGCACGATGGTCAGCAAGCGCGCGCTTACTCAGACCGACGTCAACTCGCCACGTAGGGAAGCTCGTGCCATTGTCGTGGTTGGCGAAGCCGGGACGGGCAAGACCGCTTCCATCGATCGGCTGTTCCGAACCCACCCGGCCTTGAAGGGCTACGGGCAGCCTGATTCTGGTTGCCCTTTGGTCAGCGTCACGGTTCCGGCGCCGTGCACGCTCAAGTCGCTCGGCATGACGATACTCCACGGCCTTGGGTACCCGCTGGCGCGGGATCTCCGCGAGCATTTGCTTTGGGCGCGCGTCCATGAGGCGCTGAAGACGGCAGGTATCCTGCTCCTGCACCTCGATGAACTGCATAATCTCACGGACAACGCGAACGTCCTGGAGATCGATACGATCCGTAAGGCGATGAAGTCGATCATGGTCTCGGACGACTGGCCGATCGGCCTCGTCCTTAGCGGCCTGCCCAGCCTCGTCCCGGCCATGCGCGAAATCGATGAGGTACGGCGCCGGGGGCGTTTCATCCAGCTGCCGACTTTGTCGATGCCGAGCGACAACATGCTCATCGCCGAAGCGCTGTCCCGCTGCTGCTCCGCCGCAGCGATCGCGACGCCCGTGGGCCTCGCGAAAACGATTGGGCCTCGGCTCGCCCACGCCGCGCTCAATCGCTACGGCATCGCGGTGGAACTGATCCACGAGGCGATCGAGGATTGTCTCATGTCGGCCAAGGACGAGCTCGCGATGCACCACTTCGCGAATGCATTCGCAGACCGGACCGGGTGCGGGGATCGGATGAACCCGTTCGTCGCGCCGGATTGGCCCGACATCGATGCCAGCTTGGTCTTGCTCGATCGGATGCCGCCCGACCCCGTCTTCGCCGACGATCCGAAGCCGAAGTCGGCTGGCCGCAAGTCGAAGAAGGGGAAGCGCTGATGCGCATCTTTCCCACCGTACCGCCGCGCCCGGACGAGACCCCCGCCAGCCTGATCTCCAGACTGGCGGTTCGCCACAACGCCCTGTCCGTCCGCAGCTTCGCCCTCGACATGGGCGCACCATTCCAGGCCATCGTCGATGGCAAGCCGGAAGCGGTTCAGCTTGTCGCTGAGTTGGTTGGTTGCCCGATCGAKCCGCTCCAGAATGCGACAATCACCAGGATCGGCTCCGGCTTCAACCACCGCAGCCAGAAGATGCAGAAGGCGAGCTTGAGGCGCGCCAGGGTGCTGGTTTGCCCGCGGTGCATCGCTGAGGACCTTGCATACGAGGCCAGACCCTGGATGGCCAGCGGTCGCGTCCACTGGCTCCTCGATCCTATTCGGGCTTGCCGGCATCATGGGGTGATGCTCGTGGAAATCGGTCACGAGGATCCCCCGGCCCCGCTGCACGACTTCGCGCGCTGCGTCGCCCCCTCTCTGGTGAAGATCCCGCGTTTGGCGGCCGAGGCTCAGGAGGTGCGGCCGTCTCCTCTTGAGCGACACCTCATCGATCGCCTTGAAGGGCAGCAGGACCATACCTGGTTGGGCGCGTTGCCCTGGTATGCGGCGGCACGGACCTGCGAGATGATCGGAGCTGTCGAGGTCTTCGGGCGCAAGGCCGCGATAAAGGCCCTGACTGACGATCAATGGCGAGAGGCAGGAGCTGCAGGCTACGAGATCGCGAGCGGCGGCCACCTCGGCATCCGTGCGTTTCTGGAGCGTATGCGGTCCACATATCCCGAATCCAACAGCGATGGCAGCGGCCCGCAGGCATGGTTCGGGAGACTTCACACTTGGCTGGCCGGTATGGACGAGGAGGACTACGATCCTGTTCGGGAAGTCCTGATTGACTTCGTTCGCGAGACGGCGCCGGTCGGACCGGACGATCGAATGTACGGTCGCCAGATCGTGGAGTATCGGCGGCAGCATTCCATCAGGACTGCGGCGCTGGAAACCGGCCTCCATCCGAAGCGGCTGCGCCGCCTTCTCGCCGCCTTCGGCACGATTCCGCCCGACCATCGCGAGTTGACGGATGACCGCGTACTCTTCTCCGCAGCGCAGGCCGAGGAATTCCTGCTAAAAGCCAAGCACTCAATCAGCGAACGCGACGCCCAAGACTACCTGAATGCCGGGCGGGTCCATACCAGGCTCTTGGCGCAGGCTGAACTCATCACGCCTTTCGTTTCATCCGCGCAAGAGGTGCTCAAAGTTTACGCTTACGATTCACGGGAACTCGACGGGTTCCTTGCAGCGCTATCTGCAAAGGCGCAGGTCATGGCAGGGCACGACGATCCGATCTATCGGATCCCCGAGGCAGCAAAGCGCGCCAACTGCAGCGCGATGGAGATCGTGCGCGCGATCTTGGACGGCAAGCTGGATTGGGTTGGCCAGATCAGCGGCGAGACCGGCTACATGGCCATGCTGGTCAACGTGGTGGAGATCCGGCGACTTGTTCGCGGTGACCACGGCGACATGCTGACACTGATGATCGTCCAAGGATCCTTACGGACAACATTTGGAGTTGTTGATGCGCTCGTCCGATCTGGCATCCTTCCATCCGAGACGGCCATCAGTCCGATCAACAGATGCCCTTACACGGCTGTCAGAGCAGCTGACTTGAAAACATTTCAGATGACATTCGGGTCGCTCCAAGAGATCGCTCGCGAGCGCGGCATGCACTTCGCACCCCTGAAGAAGGCTCTCATGAAGCATGGCATCACACCCTGCTTCGGCAAGCCTGACGTACCGGCCACGTTCTACCGGCGAGCGGACATCCCGCAATACCTCTAACCAACTTTGATCAGAAAAGAGCCCGGCTCGCACCACGCGAGCCGGGCTTTTTGCTGCCCGAAGTGAAGGGAAACTCCGCAGAGAGCGTATGGTTTTGCGGAAGAGTTTTGCACCCTAGTGCGGAAGCGTGAAGACGACAGTCATGCAACGGCGCCAATGAAATAAGGCGAAATCCGTGTGGCTGCGGGGATCTTTCCCTCTCATCACACTGCTGAAAATCGGGGCATAGTGTTGTTGCCGCGATTGTAGGTCGAGTTCCGCAATCAGCGATAGGGCGCCCGGTCCCGGCCGGGCGCCTTTCATTTGAAGAACCGAGCGCTCCCGAGGTCCCCCAGTCGTTCATTTTTGGTTTTCGCGGACGGCTGAACGGCCTGAGCAGGATCTGAAACGGGCGAGCCATAAAGGTGCCGCCGTTGCGACGCGGTCCGGAAGCAGACAGCGTCAGGGAGCGCCTGAATTTCTGGCCAAGGCACTTCCAAAGCGCTCGTGGTCCGCCACGAACGCCGACTCATCCACACCTACGGCTCATCCGCTGCGCGGTCGTGATGGGCTCTGGTGCTGTGCTTGTCGCATAGCGCTTCACCAGCCAGAACGGTATCCACAACCGCCATAAACGAACTCAGCGCTGGATAAAAAATTGGGGGGGGCAACCTCACCAGCGCGGCGAATCCGGTATCGATACCGGCGGAACATGCATTGGCCATCTGGAACGACCTTCGCCGAGTTCCGGCACTCGGCCAGCCCTCTCCTCTTACATGTCTGTCTTGATGCTGTCGAAACCTGCCGCACGCTGGAGGGATACTTGCAAGGCTTCCGCCGCCGACAAGAAGCTTGCCGGTGCTGCACTGACGAGCTTCATGAAAAAATGCGAAAGCGACGCTGCTAAAGCGTGCGACGTGACTGTCGCCKAACGAAAACTGTCGGGCGCCGCGAAGTCGAGCTTCACTAAGAAGTGCGTCAGTGACGCTGTCGGGGCGTGACGCATCAGCTGCGCGATGACCAAGGGGCTTGAGCGTCGCGGCCTCGATTGGATGAAGCGCGCCGCGGACGAAGCGATGACAACGGCGGGCAACCTCCGGCCGTTGTGCGCTCCACGCCCACCTGTGCATCGAACACGCGCTGGACATGGCCACGATCTCTTCATCAGGCACGGCGATAGGCCATGCGCATGCGCGCGACGAGACCGCGGCGACCAGGCTCCGGCCGCGTAGAACCTGACACGAGCGCGCCTACGAAGGCATCGCCTTGAGAGCCAACGCCTTCCCGCTTTGGGGACTCAGAGACGCCCGGCGCGCCGTGATGGAGTAGCGGGCGTGATTGACGGCAAGGGCCATCGTCGCATCCTCGCCTGAACGCCCCCCGGACGCGACGGCTTCATCGACCAGTTGATGAAGGGAACGGTCCAGGGCCTCAAGCCCTTCGGCATCGGCCTCCCGCGCTTGGTCCGCAATCTGAATGAACTGCCCGATCCGCTTCTGCTCCTGGCGCATCCGGGACATCTTCACACGCCCCAGGATGATCGTCGTCAGCGAACCCAGGACGCTGAGGAGAGCCGCGGCAAGATAGAAATAGCCTTGGAACTCGTCGAAGAAGCTCTGTTCACCGTTGCTGAGATAGTTGGCGACGCCGGGATGGATGGGCAGGATCGGGTTCTTGTCATCCGGGTCGGGGGCCTCGATCTGGCTCGCCAGGGGCGTGAGCGCCATCAGCTTGGTTTTGGAGACGAAGAGGGTCCGGCCTATCGCCCCTGCGACGAGATTGAGCATCGTGTCGGGCGCGACAAGTCGGTAGGTCACTGCGAGTGTCGTCACGGTGTCGTCGGGGGTCGCGGGGTGCGATCTGAACGCGCCTTCGGGAACATCGTAGGATTCGAAGGCCGGAAAGCGTCGATTGAAGGCATCGGCGTCGGAGAACGCCAGGATCGTCGGTGTCCCTGCGGTACCCTTCGCCATGGCGTTTACTGCGCCAATAACCTCTCCCGGCCCAACCGGCCCGACGGCAAGGATCGCCGCGATATGCCGTTGGTGAACCGCGGCAATCATGTCGTCAGGCGCGAGAAAGACCCGCTTCACATCATGAGGCGCGACATTGTAATAGCCCAGGATGACATCGAGTAGCGCGGCGTTGACCTCCTGCAGACGCCCCTGCGGAATTGCGATCGTCTTGCCGGAAAGCTTGCCGATACTGTCGACGGGCGATTTCGGCGGCAGAACGAAGGCGACGACATCGCGACGGAGAATCGCAATCGTCTGTCCGTTGGTCGGTGGCGAGACGTCGCTGCGGATCACGGCGAGATCCGCCTCGTCAGCTTCGATCGCCTTCGAGC
>NZ_JBFTLD010000167.1:0-14468 GCF_056396265.1 Allobosea sp. 05T422_2
GACGGGGTGAGCCTGCAGATCAATCCAGGCGAAACCCTGGCGATCGTCGGTGAGAGCGGCTGCGGCAAGTCGACCACCGCGCGTCTTGCCATGCGGCTCATCGAGCCCACGGCGGGAAGCGTGCGCTTCGAAGGTCGCGACATCACGCATCTCGACCGAGCGGCCATGCGCAGCATGCGTCGCAATATGCAGATCGTCTTCCAGGACCCCTATGCCAGCCTGAATCCGCGCATGACGGTGGAGGAGCTGATTGCCGAGCCCATGCTGGTCCATGGCGAGGGCACGGCGGCCTCGCGGCGTGCGCGCGTGCTGGAACTGCTTCGGAGGGTCGATCTCGCTCCCTATCATGCGGCGCGCTATCCGCACGAGTTCTCGGGTGGCCAGCGTCAGCGCATCGGCATTGCCCGGGCCCTGGCCCTGTCTCCGAAGCTCATCGTCTGCGACGAGCCGGTGTCGGCTCTCGACGTTTCGATCCAGGCACAGGTCGTAAACCTGCTGAAGGACCTTCAGAAGGAATTCGGCCTGGCCTACCTGTTCATCTCCCATGGCCTCGCCGTCGTGAAGCACATGGCCGATCGCGTGGCGGTGATGTATCTCGGGCAGATCGTCGAACTGGCGAGCAAGCAGGACCTCTACGGTAATCCGCGCCATCCCTACACGCAGGCCCTGCTGTCCGCGGCTCCGGAGCCGGACCCGACCCGGCGCGAGGCGTGGAATGTGCTGGGGGGCGATGTCCCGAGCCCGCTCAATCCGCCAGCGGGCTGCCGATTCCATACGCGCTGCCCCCTCGCGCAGGAGCGCTGCCGCAGTGACGTGCCGAGCCTTCGTGCCGTCGGCGCGGGGCACAGCGCCGCGTGCCATTTTGCCGAGACTGTGCCGACCTTCAGCCACGCGGCTGCGGCCCGGGAGGAATCGCCGAGCCGGCGCAGGCGCCTCGCGCTCTATGAGGCGCACCGTCGTCAGGTGAACTGAGCGAGGCTTGGCGTCTGAGGCGGTCCACGCACACCGATTGTCCTCGTCTTGCCGTCACGCCCGGACCGCGATCTCCGTGCCGTTTGTGCATRCTTGGTCCGCTGCCGTGAAGAAGGCGTCGGCATAGGCGTGAGCCGGGTCGAGTCCGCGGCGCGTCATGGCTGCGACGGCGTCATCAACCAGGCGGGGCGAGCCGGCGACATAGGCTGTCACGCCCTCGAGTTCGGCAAGCGCTTCAAGGCGAGCACCGAGCGGCGGTCCGTCGCTCAGGACAGGGATATAGGTAAAATCGGCGAGCCGGTTGGCGAGGTCAGCGATCGTGKCCTCCTGATAGAGATCATGCTCAGCCCGCGCGGCATTGTAGAGCCGAATCGGCTGTTTCAGGTGCAGACGCGCAGCGCTGTGCAGGATCGACAGGATCGGGGCGAGCCCGGTTCCGCCCGCCACGGCGAGGATTGGCCCGGTCCGCCTTGCGCGCAGATGCGCCGTGCCCATCGGGCCACGCAGCCGGACGGGATCGCCCGCCTGCAACCCGCTCGCGACATGGCCGCTGGTCACACCATTGGCGACATGCCTGATGTGGAACTCGAGGAGCGGCTCGTCCGGGTCGTTCGCCATCGAATAATTGCGCGGCGCGCAGCCTGCGAAATGCAGTTCGGCATATTGGCCGGCCGTGAAGGCGAGCGGCTCTCCCTCCAATTCGACGCGCAGGATCGAGATATCCGGCGTCGGGCGTTGCAGCGAGACGACCCGTCCCGAAACCTCGCGCAGGGGATGTCCGGCCGTGTCGCTGCCAAGCCAGGCGATGCCGCAATCGCTGCGCGGCTGGGCGCGGCAGGCGAGAACGAAGCCGCGCTCCGTGTCTGCTGCGGTGAGCGCGAAGGGCGTGTGGGGAAGCAGCTCGACTTCGCCCGAGAGAAGCCTCGACTTGCAGGCGCCGCAGCGCCCGACCTGGCAGCCATAGGGATAGGCGTACCCGGCAAGCTGGGCCGCTTTCAGAATCGTCATATCCGCCGCGACGGTGATTTCGGTCGCGAGGTTGGCGATGTGGACGGTGTGGTTTGCGGTCATCGAGCGGGCACCTGCTGAGGCTCGAACGGCGCCACCGCAGCGCCGGCCATTGGCGGCGAGAAACGGCGCAGGCGCTGCGCCTTCTCGACGCGGTCGGCCCTGGAGGAGGTGATGCCCCCGACCGCGACCAGGGGCCTCCGCGCTGACCGCACTTCGGACTGATTGATTACCGTCATCTGCGCCACCTTGATTGGACGAACGCTCAATGCGGTGCGGCTTCCCATAGTGGGAGTGTCAAGCGGCCGCGGACCTGTCGTGGGAAGAAAATCCGGGCTTGACCTTGCCATATGGCAAGGACCGACACTGATTTTGCGCTCATTCCTTCAGGAGAGATTTCCCATGTGCCAAGCTCACCAGTCTCAGGACCACGAGATTGCTTCCGCTGCCGTTTCCGGCGTTTCCGTTCGTGTCGACGACATGACCTGCGGCCATTGCGCCGGCACCATCAAGAGCGCCATCGAGAGCTCGATCCCCGGCGCCAAGGTCAGTGCCAACCCGGAGGCTCGCCTCGTCTCGGTCGAAGGTGCCGATCTTGCCCGGGTTCGCGAGATCATCGCCCAGGCCGGCTATACGCCCGACGCTGCGCCTGCCCACGCCTGAGCACGTGAGGCCGGAAATCCGGCCTCCGCTCGCGTTCGGCAAGGCTCCTTGAAATCGTGACAGCCGCGGCGAATGCCGCGGCCTTTTGCTTGGCCGCGCTGTCTCGAACAATGACAGGCGCTCAGCAGATCATGCCGTCCCCATCCGGTTCAGGCGCGGGGTGGGGCGGTTGCTGCTGTGCTTGTGTAAGCCGACCTTCCCATTCCCTGGGGGCGTGCGGCCGATACGGGACCGGGCGGAAGCCGGCGCCCGGAAAGATGGTCCAATCCCCATGGCGGCTTTGGCCTTAGCTCTGGAACTGTCGCAAGAAACGTCTGGACGGCTCCACAGATGACATCGCCCGCAATCATAGTGCTTGACCGCGCCAAGGGCGCGCAGCCTGCCATCAGCCACGTCACGACGAGGCTAAGCGCGGCCGACCCATTTGCCGCGGGCCGCGAGATTGCGTGGACCGGCCCCGATTCCATGGCCGCGGGCCGCGCCACGTTCGAGGGGACTTGCGAAAGCGTCTCATTTCCTCACACCGAATTCCTGGTTGTTGTCGCCGGGCTGCTGCGTCTTGCCGAGACCGGTAAGGCCGCCCTGGAGTTGACACCCGGGCGCGGGGCCGTGATCGCGTGCGGCACCGGGTTGCGGATCGAAGCGATGCCCGGTGCGCGCTTCGTCTTCTGCGCCATGACCGGTGCGACCTCGGCCGCGCCGGGATTGCAGGAAATTCTGGCTGAGGCCGCCCTCTCGCCCTCGGCGGCGCCGCCGGTCGAGGTGCTCATCGGCCCGACGCCGCAATGCCGCAGCTTCAACGCCTTTACCGACGAGGCCTCGCGCTTCCGGGCAGGCACCTGGGATTCGACGCCCTATCACCGCATCTCGCGCCCGCATCGCGTCAATGAGCTGATGCATCTGGTCGCAGGCAGCGTCGATCTCACGGGGGCCGATGGCAGCGTCACACGTGTCGAGCAAGGCGACAGCGTCTTCGTTGTCCAGGAGACGCCCTGCGCATGGGAAAGCCGCGTTCATGTCGCCAAATTCTACGTCGTGCAGGAGGTCCGCGGCTAAGCCCGCGACCGTCCGGCCGATGCCTCTGACCATGGAACCGATGATGTCCGCTACCGCCCCTCAAGAGACGCTGCTTCTGCGCGAGATCTCGACGGCCGACGCACTGGCCTGCCATGCGCTGTCGCGCGCCGTGAACTGGCCGCATCGCGCCGACGATTGGAAGATGGTGATCGGCCTCGGCCATGGCGTCGTCGCGACGCTCGGCGAGGAGATCGTCGCGACGGCACTGTGGTGGCCCTATGGTGAGAGCCATGCCACGCTCGGCATGATCATTGTTTCGCCCGCCCATCAGGGTGGGGGCATCGGCAAACGGCTGATGCAGGCGCTGTTCGAGCAGGCACAGGGGCGCTCGCTGATGCTCAATGCCACTGCCGCCGGGGAGCCGCTCTATGCGAAGCTCGGCTTCGTTCCCTGCGGTGGGGTGCAGCAACATCAGGGCGATGCGCCGGCGATCGCGGCGCCCGTCCTGCAAGCTGGCATGTCGCTGCGCCTTGGTCGCCCAGCGGATCTGGAAATGCTGGAGCGGATCGACCGGCAGGCCACCGGGCTGGCGCGCAAACCGATGTTGGAGATGCTGCTCGCCTGCGGCGAGTGCATCGTGCTGGAGCGCAGCGGCCAGCCCGTGGGCTTCAGCATCCTCCGCCGCTTCGGTCGCGGCCTGGTGATCGGACCTGTCGTCGCCATGAAGCGCGACGATGCTCAAACCCTGATTGCGCATTGGCTGCATGAACAGCGCGGTCAGTTCCTGCGTGTCGATATCCAGGCGGATTCAGGGCTAGGGGATTGGCTGACGGAATGTGGGCTGAAGCCTGCGGGGCTGGTCACGTCGATGGTGCTTGGCGAGATGCCAGACCAACCGGGGCCGATGCGCCTCTACGCCTTGGCCAACCAGGCACTCGGCTGACTGTCGGAGCAGGCGGACACAATGGCGCTGCTTTACAAATCCGATCCCGCGCGCGGTGCCGAATGGGCCAGACTTCTGGCGGCAAAGGCGCCGGATCTGGCCTTCCGCATCTGGCCGGATGTCGGCGATCCCGCAGACATCCGCTATCTCGCTGCCTGGATGCCACCCGACGACATCATGGCGCAGTTTCCAAATCTGGAACTGCTGATCTCGGTCGGKGCCGGTGTCGACCAGTTCGATTTTTCGAAGCTGCCGCCGGAGCTTCCGGTCGTGCGCATGGTCGAACCCGGCATCGTCGACGGCATGGTCGAGTATGTCACGATGTCGGTGCTGGCGCTGCATCGCGACCTCGTGCCGTATATCGCCCAGCAGCGCGACCAGCTCTGGCGTCCGATCAGGGTGTGGCCGGCATCGACCCGTCGCGTCGGCGTTCTAGGGCTCGGCATGCTGGGGGAGGCCGCGTGTCGCAAGCTCGCAGGTTTCGGCTTCCAGGTCGCGGGGTGGAGCCGCTCGCGCCGCGAGATCGAGGGCGTAATCTGTTATGCCGGCCCGGACGGGATGACCGATTTCCTCAGCCGCACCGATATCCTGGCCTGCCTGCTGCCCCTKACCGAAGAGACGCGCGGCGTGCTGAATGCCGAGCTCTTCGCAAAACTGCCGCGGGGCGCGCGGCTGGTGAGTTCCGGACGTGGCGGCCATCTCKACCAGGATGCTCTGCTCGCCGCGCTTGACAGCGGCCAGCTCTCGGCAGCGGTCCTGGATGTTACCGTGCCCGAACCGCTGCCCGTCGGCCATGTGCTGTGGAGCGACCCGCGCGTGCTGATCACCCCGCATATCGCCAGCATGACCCAGCCGGAGACGGCGGTCGACGTCGTGCTCGACAATCTGAGACGTCATCGCGCCGGCGAACCGCTGCTCGGGCTGGTGGACCGCAAGCGCGGCTATTGAGGGGAGATCAGTCCATGCTCGTGGAACAGCTGAAGGATCCAAGCCTGTTCGTCCAGCGCGCGCTGATCGGTGGCGAGTGGGTCGGGGCGGCGTCGGGCGCGGTGCTGGCGGTGAGCGATCCCGCCGACGGCTCAGAGCTCGGTACGATCCCGGCCTGCGGCGAAGCGGAGACGCAGGCTGCCATCGCTGCCGCGGAAGCTGCCTTCCCGGCGTGGCGCGCGCGCCCGGCAGCCGAGCGTGCTGCCTTGCTGGAGCGCTGGCACGATCTCCTGCTGTCGCATGCCGGTGATCTCGCCCTGATCATGACCGCAGAACAGGGCAAGCCGCTGGCGGAGGCCGAGGGCGAGGTGCGCTATGGCGCTGGCTTCATCAAATGGTTCGCCGAGGAGGCGCGACGCATCTATGGCAGCATCGTGCCGGCTCCGACCACCGACCGGCGCATCCTTGTGCTCAAGGAGCCGGTTGGCGTCTCTGCCGCGATCACGCCGTGGAATTTTCCCAATGCGATGATCACCCGCAAATGTGCGCCGGCACTGGCGGCGGGCTGTACCGTCGTGGTCAAGCCATCCGAGCTGACACCCTTTTCGGCTTTGGCGCTCGGTATGCTGGCGGCGCGGGCCGGTATCCCCAAGGGCGTGATCAACATCGTCACCGGCCTGCCCAATGCGATCGGCGAGACGCTGACCGGCAGCACCGCGGTGCGGAAACTCTCCTTCACGGGCTCGACGCGGGTCGGTGCGCTGCTGATGCGCCAGTCCTCCGACACGCTGAAGCGGCTCAGCCTCGAGCTTGGCGGCAATGCCCCGTTCATCGTCTTCGACGATGCCGATCTCGACATGGCCGTTGCAGGGGCCATCGCCAGCAAGTTCCGCAATGCCGGCCAGACCTGCGTCTGCGCCAACCGCATCCTGGTGCAGGACGGCGTTCATGACGCCTTTGCGGAGCGTCTTGCGAGAGCGGTATCGGCAATGCAGGTCGGCAGTGGTCGCAGGGATGGCGTCAGTATCGGTCCGCTGATCAATGCCGCGGCTGTCGAGAAGGTCCGGGCTCATGTCGAGGATGCCTTGGCGCTCGGCGCAAAACGGGTGGTCGGCGGTGAGGCTGGCTTCGATCCTGCCCGTTTCATTGCGCCGACCGTGCTGACGGGGGCGAATACACGGATGCGCCTTGCCAACGAGGAGACATTCGGCCCGGTCGCGCCGCTGTTCCGGTTCAGGCATGAGGATGAGGCGATCGAGATCGCCAATGGCACGCCCCATGGCCTGGCKGCCTATTTCTACTCCGAGAACCTGCATCGCGCCTGGCGCGTCGGCGAGCGGCTCGAATTCGGTATGGTCGGGCTCAATACCGGCTCCGTCTCGATGGAGGTTGCGCCCTTCGGTGGCATCAAGCAGTCCGGAATTGGGCGCGAAGGCGGCGCAACCGGCATCGAGGAATATCTGGAGACCAAGAGTTTCCATATGGGCGGGCTGAAGCAAGCCTGAGCGGCGGCGCCTCTCAGAGCACCGAAAGCATGATGTGCTGTCGCTGCCTCGGAAATGCGCAGGGGATACCATGTCGGCCCCTCCGCTGAAGCCGACATCATGGCGGCCCGGTCCTAGGCTTCTGGCAAGGCGGCCAGGCCGTCAGCAGGGAAGAGCCAGTCCATGCATGAGCCAGTTTCCAATGTCGGTGCAGCGCTTTCGGGCCGCATCAGCCCCGGTATCCAACGTGCTCTCGCCCATATCGAGCGGCACTTCACCGACGCGGTCTATCTTGAGGATATTGCGGTTCTCGCCGGACTGAGCGTCTGCCGTTTCGTGACGGTGTTTCGCCATCAGGTCGGGCTCACGCCGCATCGCTTCATCTGCCACCGGCGTATCCGTTACGCCAAGTCATTGCTGCGCGAGGGCGTGCCCTTGGCACTGGCGGCCTCCGAGGCGGGCTTCTTCGACCAGAGCCACCTGTCGCGTCATTTCAAGAGCATATGCGGGGTCACGCCGGGCCGCTACCTGCGCGAGCAGGCGCATGCTACGCGACTGAGGTCCGAACCTGCTGCCTATGCGCAGGCCGGCGCTGCCTGATCCGTCATCCGCCTCTCGATCCAGAGATCCCCCAGCAAGGCCTGTCTCCATGACCGTCAACTCGCTCGAAGCACTCGACCGCATGCATTGGGTCCACCCTGTCGCCAACTGGGCGGGGCATGAGAAGCGCGGCGTCACCATCCTGAAGTCGGCACGCGGAGCCTTCATCACGGACGCCGATGGTCACGAACTGATCGATGGCTTTGCGGGGCTCTGGTGCGTCAATGTCGGCTATGGCCATGACAGCATCGTCGAGGCGGCTGCCGCGCAGATGCGCGAGCTGCCCTATGCGACCGGCTATTTCGGCTTCGGCAGCGAACCTGCGATCCGGCTGGCCGCCAAGCTGGCCGAGATCACTCCCGGCGATCTCAACCACATCTATTTCTCTCTCGGCGGCTCCGATGCCGTCGACAGCGCGCTGCGCCTGATCCGCTACTACTACAACGTCACCGGACGACCGGCGAAGAAGCAGATCATCTCGCTGGAGCGAGGCTATCATGGCTCGAGCTCGACGGGGGCAGGCGTGACGGCGCTGCCAGCGTTCCACGCCCATTTCGGCCTGCCGGTGGAGGGGCAGCACTACATCGCCTCGCCCTATCCCTATCGTAACCCGGCGGGCTCCGACGACGGCGCCGTCATCGCAGCCAGCGTCGCGACGCTGCGGGCCAAGGTCGAGGAACTCGGGGCTGACACCGTTGCCGCCTTCTTCTGCGAGCCGGTGCAGGGTTCGGGCGGTGTCGTCGTTCCCCCGAGGGGCTGGCTGAAAGCGATGCGCGATGCTGCGGCCGAACTCGACATCCTCTTCGTCGCCGACGAGGTCATCACCGGCTTTGGACGAACCGGCCCGATGTTCGCCTGCGAGGCGGAGGGCGTCGTGCCGGACATGATGAGCATGGCCAAGGGCCTGACCTCGGGTTACGCCCCGCTCGGAGCGCTCGCGATCGGCGAGAAGGTCTATCGCGCCATCGCCGACAACGCACCCGCCGGCGGCCCGATCGGGCATGGCTATACCTATTCGGGCCATCCCGTCAGCGCCGCCGTCGCGCTTGAGGTGCTGCGCCTCTATGACGAGGGTGGCATCCTCGCCAACGGCCAGCGCGTCGGCGCCTATTTCGAGAAGCGCCTCGCTACGCTTGCCGACCATCCCCTGGTCGGAGAAGTCCGGGCGCGCGGCCTGCTCGCCGGTGTCGAGATCGTTGCCGACAAGGTCACCAAGGCGAAGTTCTCGCGCGCGGCGAAGCTGTCCGACCATCTCTTTGCGCGTGGCTATGCCAATGGCGTGATCTTCCGCGCCTTCGCCGATGATATCATCGGGCTCGCTCCGCCTCTGTGCTGCAGCGAGACGGAAATCGATCTGATTGTCGCGCGCCTGCGCCAGACGCTGGACGACATGCTGGCGCTCCCTGAGGTCACAGCCGAGTTGAAACTGGTTGAGCCGGCATGATCCTCGCTTTGCTCGGATAGAGCGACGTGTTTAGTTTCACGCCACCGGAGTGGTGGCTCGCCGTTCKGGTTTGCGCGGGGAGGGCTGGGGTGAGGCTTTCGTGGTGACACCGGGCGTGCGGCTCGATCGCATCGACATGAAGATTCTGATTGAGCTCCAGAACAACGGCCGCGTGACGAATGTCACGCTGGCCGATGCGGTCGGCTTGTCTCCGAGCCCCTGTCTGCTGCGGGTGAAGCGGCTCGAACAAGCCGGCTTCATTTCCGGATATGGAGCCACGATCAATCTGCAGAAACTTGGTGAGACGATCACGGTCTTTACCGAGATCACGCTGGCGGACCATACGAAGGAATATTTCATCCGCTTCGAGACTGGCTTGCGTCGCGTCGACGAGGTGGTGGAATGCCATATGGTCAGCGGCGGCTATGACTATCTGGTCAAGTTCGTCACGCGCGGGCTGACGCATTACCAGTCGCTGATCGAGACGCTGCTCGATCGCAATCTCGGCATCTCGAAATACTTCAGCTACATCGTCATCAAGACGCCGATCCAGAAATCGGGCTATCCGCTGCCTGTGCTGTTCGACGTTTAAGGCATCGGCCGAAAAGTAGATTGCGGTTTTCGGAAAAGCCGATGCAAACACAGAAGGTTAGATCACCGGACGGGATACGATATCCGGTCCGATGATCTAACCGTCAACCCAGGGCCTGGTTGATCAGCCCGAAGGTGCGCATCGTGCCGCGCGCCGCATGATTGTTGCCGCGGATCATCGTCGTCACGGTGTCGTGGATCATCATGCCGCAGGATTCGAGGAAACCGCCGAACAAGCCCTGCTCCATCGCAGTGTCGACCCGGAGGAACTCGCCCTCATGTGCCTGGACATGGGGCCGGGTCAGAGCAATCGCCGCCATATCGTCCTCCGCCACGATCGGCCCGACGACATGGCCTCGCCCGAAGTGGCGGCACAGCGCGAAGCCGACGGCCTCTCCGTTGCGTTCGTGGATCGTCCCGATCGATTGCGGCATCAGGGCCTTGATCACCCGCGTCCGATCCGCGCCATAGGCCATCGCATCGAGACGGGCGATAGCGTCAAGATCATCCACAACCACTGGCCTTACCGAGATCGTGGAATCGGTGGCGGGGCCTGCATCCTCGACGCGGCCCTGATGCTGAAAGACACGGCCGATGGGCTCGAAGCCGAGCGAGCGGTAGAGCCGGTAGCCTTCGCGCGTCGAATTCAGGCGCAGATCGCGCTGCCCGGATTGTTCGAAGATCGTGTCCATCAGCCGCCGGCCCGCACCTCGCGCCTGGAGGCGGGGCGAGGTGATAACCATGCCGATCGTGGCGAAATGTTCGCCAAAGGGCCACCACATCGCTGTCCCGAGCGCACGACCGATCAGATCGCAGGCGATGAGGCCATATCCGACCTCGAATACCAGCCGCCAGTCCTCAGGGCGATGCGGCCAGGCGACGGCGATCGAGAGTTGGTGTGCCTGGCCGAGATCGGCCTCGGTCATCGCGCGGATATCGATCGCATAGTCAAGTGGGCGCTTGGCCGTTTTGTAATCCACCCCTGCGAGCCTCATCTGGAATGAAGCCCAAGTATAGGTGCGCCGCTGGCTTTCGAGAATAGTAAAATTCATACAATACATAGGCTTAGAATGTCGCATGCTCGGGCTTCCAAATCGGACCGCGTCTGGGCAACAGCTTGCGCAGACCGGTTCGCAACGCCTTTCCGGCCCTGACAGCCGGCGCTGACCCGCGGATCGATCGCTGATGAAACTCGAACCCTATTGGCTTGCGACGGCGCCGCGTTTTGGCGGAGGCGCCACAGGTCCGCTCGCAGGCACTGTCGATGTCGCCATCGTCGGCGGTGGCTTCACCGGGCTCTCGGCGGCCCTGGCCCTGGCAAAATCCGGCGCAAGCGTTGCGGTTCTGGAGGCGGGCCGTGTGATCGGCGAGGCGTCCGGGCGCAATGGCGGACACTGCAATAACGGGCTCGCCCATGATCTCGGCGGTCTCGCAGCCAGCCTGGGCCAGGACCGTGCCGTGGCGCTCTACCGGGCCTTCGATGATGCGGTCGATCAGGTGGAGAGGCTGGTCGCAAGCGAGGCGATCGATTGCGATTTTATCCGCACCGGCAAGATCAAGCTCGCGGCCAAGCCCGAGCACTTCGCCAAGTTGCAGAAGAGCGCGGAGTTGCTGTCGCGCACCGTCGAGCCTGATCTCACCGTGGTCCGGCCGGAAGATATCCGCCGGGAAATCGGTTCCGACGGATTCCATGGCGGACTGGTCTTCCCGCGCAGTGCCCACATGCATATGGGCCGTTTCGGTGTCGGGCTGGCCGATGCCGCTGCGCGGCGTGGCGCGAGCATCTATGAGAACGCTGCGGTGACGGAGCTTCACCGCCTCAAGGCGCGTGCGCACAGGGTCGTGACGAGCCGCGGCGAGATCGAGGCCGGGCAGGTGCTGCTTGCGACCGGGGCCTCCCGGCAGGGGCCGTTCGCCTGGCTCAGGCGGCGCATCGTGCCGGTGGGCAGCTTCATCATCGCCACCGCGCCGCTTTCGGCCGAACTTGCTGCATCGATCCTTCCGATGCGGCGCACCGCGACGACGACGAAGAATATCGGCAACTATTTCCGCCTCACGCCGGATAATCGCCTGATCTTCGGCGGCCGCGCCCGCTTCGCACTGTCGAGCCCGAAATCCGATGCCAAGAGCGGTGCGATTTTGCAGGCGCGGATGCTTGAACTCTTTCCGCAGCTTTCCGGCGTCCGCATCGACTATTGCTGGGGTGGTCTGGTCGACATGACCTCTGACCGGTTGCCGCGCGCCGGCGAGCGTGACGGCGTGTTCTATGCCCTGGGCTATAGCGGCCATGGCACCCAGATGTCGGTGCATATGGGCCAGATCATAGCCCGCGTCATGGGCGGGGACGTGAATGCGAATCCGCTGGCGGGGCTCGCCTGGCCCGCAGTGCCAGGCCATTTCGGTCCGCCCTGGTTCCTCCCCTTCGTCGGCGCCTATTACCGCTACCAGGACTGGCGTCACTGAGGAGGCGTCAACGAGAGGAGCCCCATCGAACACCCGGGCCTCCGCGTCGCGGCTTGTCGGGAATGATGATGAGGCTCGTGGATTCAGCCTGCCTGCTTCAGCATCGCTGAAGCAGGGGGGAAACCGTCGTCAGCTCGGGCCGGAATCGAGGCGATCGATCGGCTCCTTCCCGACCGCGCTCGGCTGCGCGCGAGTGGCCGTAAGCCTTCACGCACCGATGTCGATCAGCACGGTCTTGTGCCGCAGATTGGTCTCGACGGCTTGCCGGCCGAGATCCTTGCCGATGCCGGAGCTCTTGTACCCGCCGGTCGGCAGGATGAAGTCGAGCGTGCGGTTATAGCGGTTGATCCAGACCGTGCCCGCCTTGATCTGGCGTACGGCCCGCAGGCCTCGGCCGAGATCGGAGGTGTAGACGCCGGCCGCGAGCCCATACTCGGGGTGGTCGGCGAGGGCGAAGCCTTCCTCCTCGGTGTCGAAGCGCTGGATCGTCAGCACCGGGCCGAAGATCTCCTCACGCACCGCCGCGGTGTCCGCATCGACGCCTGTGAGCAAGGTCGGCTGATAGAAGGCTCCGCCGTGACCCTCGATCCTTCCTCCTCCCAACAGCACCTCGGCGCCCTGGGCGCGGCTGCGGGCCAGGATCGCATCGATGCGCCGGGCCTGGATCTCCGAGATGATCGGCGCAAAGCCCGTCGACGATTTCCAGGTCGGACCTGGCGCGATGCGCGAGAGCCGCGCCAGCAGAGCTGAGACCAGGGTATCAGTGGCCTGCCGCTGAACGATCAGCCGCGAACCCGCCACGCAGGCCTGGCCGGCATTGGCGAGGAGCGAGCTGGCTATGCAATCCGCTGCCTTGTCGAGATCGGCGTCAGCGAAGACGAGCTGCGGGCTCTTGCCGCCGAGCTCCAGTGTTACCGGCTTGATGCCGGTCTCGGCCGCGGCCTTCATCACGGCGATGCCCGTACGGGTGGAGCCGGTAAAGGAGAGTTTGGCGATGCCGGGGTGGCGGCTGAGTGCGTCGCCCGTCACCGCGCCCGTGCCCTGTACGACATTGAAGATACCGGGCGGAATTCCGGCCTCGACGGCGAGCTCAGCCAGCCTCACGGTCGAGAACGGCGTCAGTTCGGACGGTTTCAGGACGATCGCGTTGCCGGCGGCGAGCGCCGGGCCGACCTTCCAGCTGGCCATGCTGAGCGGGAAGTTCCAGGGCGTGATCGCCCCCACCACACCATAGGGCTCGGAGACGATCATGCCGAAATGGTCGGCCCGCGTCGCGGCGACGTCGCCGCCGAGCTTGTCCGCCCATTCGGCGAAGAAGCGGATGCCCTCGGCTGTGCTGGCGACGTCGCCGGTCACGGCCTGGGCAATCGGGCGTGTCGAGCCCAGCGCCTCCAGCCGGCCGAGTGCCTCGCTCTTCGCCTCGATCAACTCGGCCCAGCGCCGCATGGCACGCGCCCGGTCGCGCGGGGGCTGCGTCGCCCAGCCACTGCGCTTGACCGCATGCGTTGCGTCCTCGACAGCCCGATCAACAACCTCCGCCGATGCGACCGGCAGATCGGCATAGGTTACGGCGTCGGATGGTCGGGTGACGCTGATCCTTTCACCGGGGCCATCGATGTTGCTGCCGGCGATGAAATGGCCCGTGGCGAAGGCGATGGCGTCAGGGTCGAAATCGCGCATCGGCGTCAGAGCCCGAGCAGGCCTGGCAGGCCGCCGATGTCCTTGATTTCGCGGTAGCCGTAAGCTGGAATGCCGGGCTCGTGACCGCGATTGACGAAGACCCGCTGACCGATCTTCAGGTCGTAGGCGCTCATCAGGTCGTAGCGCAGACTKGACGAGCAATGCACGACGTCTTCAGGTCCGCAGCCCAGCATGTCGAACATGTATTCGAACGCCTGCAGGCGCGGCTTGTAGGCCTGCGCCTCCTCCGCGGTATAGGCCGCATGGAAGGGGGCGCCGAGTTTGACGACGGAGTGCGGAATCAGCTCCTTCATCGAATTCGAGAGGATGACGAGGGGGATCTCCCTGGCGACCTTGGCGAGGCCTGCCGGCACATCCGGGTGCGGGTTCCAGCTCGGAATCTCGTCGTAGATGGCCTGGGCGTCGGCCGGGTCGAACGTGATCTTCCAGGCTCTGCAACTGCGCTCCACCGAGTTATGGACCACTTCGATGAAGGGCTTCCAGGCGCCAAGGACCTCGTCCAGGCGAAACCCCCTGAAGCTCTCGCAGAAACCGTCCATGACCTCGGGGGACAGGCGTGCGCCATAGACGCGCCGCGCCGCCGGGCCCATTTCGAAATTGATCAGCGTGCCATAGCAATCGAAGGTCACGAATTTCGGCCGCAGGGTGCTCATCG
>NZ_JBFTLD010000168.1:0-14380 GCF_056396265.1 Allobosea sp. 05T422_2
GCCCTTGCGGCGCAGCAGATGCGTCGCCCCGGCTTCGGCCGCGAGCGCGTCATGCTCGGTGACGCAATGCTCGATCAGGGTGGCGTATTGGTGAGCGATCGCCTCGTGCTTGGAGGGGCGCGAATGCAGCCAGTAGGACAGCAGGAAGGGCGCGAGCTTGGGAATCGCGTTCCAATGATAGGACGCGTCGATGGTGTTGTTCATCGCGTAGCGGAACAAGGCGCCGAAATCATGCGGGAAGCCGTAGGGATAAACGCCTTCGCGCTGGATCAGTCCGGCATTGCCATAGCTGGTTTCCTCGCCTGGTCCGCGCCGGTCGACCAGCAACACGGACCGGCCGGCCTTCTGCAGGTGCAGCGCCACCGAGATGCCGACGATCCCCGCGCCGAGAACAATCGTATCGGTCCGCATTTTTACGCTCCTGTCAGCCCTGTTGCCGCGCTCAAAATACCGCTCTGCGCCGCGATGTCAGCGGCATGGTGTATCTTTGCGGTCGAACGGCGAAAGTTTCGCAAGTTTTGCGCCAACCAGGTGCGGATCGCGCGCTGCGCTTACAAACTGTTCCCTTCCGCGCAAGATTCTGCGCCACGCAGAACCGGTCTTCCCGAACGGCGGGTGACGCCGGCGCCGGGATCGGCCAGTGTGGCGCAGTTGTCGCACCGATTCAGGCCTTCATGCTCTCGCGTTTCGCCGCCTTCCTCGCTGCAGGCCTTGCCCTTCTCGGCCGCTACGGCACGCAGGGCTTCGCACTTTCAATCTTTCTGGGGCTGGCACTGCCGCAGTTCTCGGCGGCGGCGCGGCCGCTGCTGCCGGTCACTATCTTCTGTTTCACCACGGTCGTCTTCCTGCGCGCCGATTTCAGCATCATAACCGGGCTGATCCGCCGTCCCGGCAAGCTGATCGTCACCTGCCTGTGGCTCATTCTCGGCCCGGCGGTGCTGATCGGCGCTGCGTTCCTGCTCGTCGGTCGCGCGGCACTCGATCCCGGCCTGATCCTCGGGCTTGCCATCATGGGCGCGGCGCCGCCGATCATGTCTTCGCCGGCGGTCGCGATCCTCTACGGCTTCGAGCCTTCGCTGATCATCGCGGGCGTGGTGGTGACCACGGTGCTCAGTCCGCTGGTGGCCCCGGTGGTGGTGGAGCTGCTGGCGGGGGCTGCCGTGCCGCTCGATCGCTGGGCGCTGACGCTCCGTCTCGTGCTGTTCGTCGGCGGCGGCATGGTGGTGGCGGCGATCCTGCGGCACTGGCTCGGCGCAGCCCGGATCCGGGCGATGAAGGCCAATCTCGATGGCTTTGGCGTGCTGATGTATTTCATCTTTGCCATTGCGGCGATGGATGGCGTGACGCGGACAGCCATGGCCAATCCCGGACAGGTCATGCTGTTCCTGGCCATCGCCTTTTCGGTTTCCGCCGCCGGCCTTCTGCTCACGACACTCGCCTTGCGGATGTTCAAGCGCTCGGAACGCTTCATGATCGGCTATGGCACCGGTCAACGGAACATGGGGTTGCTGGTTGCGGCGCTTGGGGCCGGCGTGCCGCAGACGACTTTCCTGTATTTTGCGCTGGCGCAGTTCCCGATCTACCTGCTGCCCTGGCTGCTGCGCGGCATCGCCGGGAAGATCAAGCGCGCTGAAACGCCTGCTGACGCGGGTTGACGATCCGGCCTGAGACGATCGCTCCAGCAATCCAGGAGCGATGCCATGATCACTCTCTATTCCGGGCCTCTGAGCCTGTTCTCCCGCAAGGTCGAGATCGCGCTGCGGGAGAAGGGCCTCGCCTTCGAGCGTATCATGGTGCCGTTCAACCAGGTGACTGGCTACGATCCGCGCCACCCCGAAGTGCTGGCGCTCAACCCGAAGCGGCAGGTTCCGGTGATCAATGACGAGGGGCTCGTCCTCTACGATTCCACCATCATTCTCGAATATCTCGACGAGGCCTATCCCCAGCCACCGCTCCTTCCCCGCAATCCAGCGGCCAGAGCGCGCTCGCGGTTGGACGAGCTTTTCGCCGACGAGATCCTGTTTGCCGCGCTGCGGCCGCTGATGCACCGCAACGAGCCGCCGACGACGGATCGCAACAAGCGCGCAGCACAGGAGACGGACGCGCTGATCGCCGAGGCCGAGCTCGAGCAGCGCTATTGCGGGCTCAACGAGAGGCTGGCGGGTCGCGATTATTTCGGCGAGGCCCTCTCGGTGGCCGATATCGGCATGTTCATGAGCGTGTTCTGGGCCGTGCGCCTCGGCGGCCCGGCGCTTGCACGCTATCCCGACCTCTCAGCCTGGTTCAGCCGGTTGGGCAGTCGGCCGGCCTTTGCAACAGCGGTGGAGGAGGTCGAGGAAGCGGACCGGCGACTGTCCTACCCCGTCAAACGCCGCTGAAAGCTCCCGGTTTCGATTGCAGCGCTGGCCTGCGGGCGCTAAACGCTTCGCGCATGACCAGCCCCATCCGCATCGCCCCTTCCATCCTCTCCGCAGATTTCTCGAAACTCGGGGAGGAGGTTCGCGCCATCGATGCGGCGGGCGCCGACTGGATCCATTGCGATGTGATGGACGGGCATTTCGTGCCGAACATCACCTTCGGCCCGGACGTGCTGAAGGCGATCCGCCCGCACACCAAGAAGTTTTTCGACGTGCATCTGATGATCGCGCCGGTCGACCCCTATGTCGAAGCCTTCGCCAAGGCGGGCGCTGACCTGATCTCGTTCCATGTCGAGGCCGGCCCGCACGCGCATCGGACCCTGCAGGCCATCAAGGCGCAAGGCAAGCAGGCCGGCATCGTGCTCAATCCCGGCACGCCGGAAAGCGCCATCGAGCCGCTCCTGAACGATGTCGACCTGATTCTGCTGATGACCGTCAATCCGGGCTTTGGCGGCCAGAGCTTCATCCATTCCGTGGTCGAGAAGATCGCGCGGGTGCGCGCCATGATCGGCGAGCGTCCGATCGCACTCGAGATCGATGGCGGCGCCACGCCGGAAACGGCACCATTGGCCGCGAAAGCCGGCGCCAACGTGCTCGTCGCCGGCTCGGCAGTGTTCAAGGGCGGGCCATCGGCCTATGCCGGCAATATCGCCGCGATCCGCCAGGCGGCGGAAGCCGCCCGCGGCGACTGGGTTTGAATTTGTAACTGCGCCGTCATTCCGGGCGCAGCGAAGCGAAGCTCCGGAGCCCATTGCAGTGCGCCTTGCTCTGCGATGGTGTCTGGATCGGCGTGGCTTCGCCGCTTGTCCGGAATCACGTCGCGCGCTGTCCTGAAAGGCCAACCATGATCCCGCGCTATTCCCGTCCCGAGATGGTCGCCATCTGGGAGCCGCAGACGAGGTTCCGGATCTGGTTCGAGATCGAGGCGCATGCCACCGACAAGCTGGCCGAGCTCGGCGTCGTGCCGAAGGAGGCCGCGGCGACGATCTGGGCCAAGGCCAGGGACGCGGTCTTCGATGTCGCCCGCATCGACGAGATCGAGCGCGTCACCAAGCATGACGTCATCGCCTTCCTGACGCACCTGGCCGAGATCGTTGGCCCCGAGGCGCGTTTCGTGCACCAGGGCATGACCTCGTCGGACATTCTCGACACGACGCTGTCGGTGCAGCTGGCCCGCGCCACCGATATCCTGATCGCCGATGTCGATGCGCTGCTGGCCGCGATCAAGCGCCGGGCGTTCGAGCACAAGTTCACGCCGACGATCGGCCGCTCGCACGGCATCCATGCCGAGCCGGTGACCTTCGGCCTCAAGCTGGCGCAGGCCTATGCCGAGTTCAGCCGCTGCCGGGACCGTCTGGTTGCGGCGCGCTCCGAGATCGCGACCTGCGCGATTTCCGGCGCGGTCGGCACCTTCGCCAATATCGACCCGCAGGTCGAAGCCCATGTCGCCGAGAAGATGGGCCTGGCCGTCGAGCCGGTCTCGACACAGGTGATCCCACGCGACCGTCACGCCATGTATTTTGCGACGCTTGGCGTCGTTGCCTCCTGCGTCGAGCGCTTGGCGACCGAGATCCGCCATCTCCAGCGCACCGAGGTTTATGAGGCGGAGGAGTTTTTCTCGCCGGGCCAGAAGGGCTCTTCGGCGATGCCGCACAAGCGCAATCCGGTGCTGACCGAGAACCTGACCGGTCTTTCGCGGCTCGTTCGCGGCATGGTGACGCCGGCGCTCGAGAATGTCGCGCTCTGGCACGAGCGGGACATMTCGCATTCCTCGGTCGAGCGCATGATCGGCCCCGATGCCACGGTGACGCTCGATTTCGCGCTCGCGCGGCTTACAGGCGTCGTCGACAAGCTGCTGGTCTATCCGCAGAACATGCGCAAGAATCTCGACCGGCTCGGCGGCCTGCATAATTCGCAGCGCGTCCTGCTCGCCTTGACGCAGGCCGGCGCCAGCCGCGAGGAGAGCTATTCGCTGGTTCAACGCAACGCGATGCGCACCTGGGAACATGGCGAGGATTTTCTCACCAATCTCAAGACCKACAAGGACGTGACGGCGAAGCTCTCGGCTGCCGAGCTCGAGGCGATGTTCGACGAGGGCTATCACTTCAAGCATGTCGATACGATCTTCGCGCGCGTCTTCGGGTAGCCTGAACCCATGCGGATTGCCGTCCTCGCCGATATCCATGGCAATCTCGCTGCGCTCGCAGGCGGAAGCCCGCATGCGCGCTACGGCATTACCGAGCGCTGCCGCGCGGGCTGGCGCTTTTCGTTTCACACCCTACGTTACGACCTGGTCCGCTGCGGCTGACCTTGCCCTGTCCCGGGGCCGACGCGACTAGGCTTATGCCCTGTCGCGTGGCCTCGCCCTGAAACCCGATTGATTGCAATGCGCTCGTCCGACGCCGACATCCTCATCATTCCTGGCTGGTCCGGCTCCGGCGCGGACCATTGGCAGAGCCGCTGGGAGGCCAAGCTCACCACCGCCCGGCGCATCGAGCAGGACGATTGGTACAAACCCGCCCGGGACGCCTGGGCAAACCGGATCGTCGCCGCCGTCCGCGCAGCCAAGCGGCCGGTGGTTCTGGTTGCCCATTCCGCCGGCGTCAGCGCGGTGGCGCATGCGGCAGAGCATCTGAAGCCCGGCGAAGTCGCGGGAGCTTTCCTGGTTGCGCCGGCCTCCGAGCGCGCGAAGCAGGCGATCCCCGGTATGGCGCACGACTTCATCGCGCATCGGCGCGAGAAACTGCCGTTCCCCGCCATCCTCATCTCCAGCACGACCGATCCCTACTGCACGCAGGATGAAGCAAGGGCGCTGGCCGAGGCCTGGGGCGCCGAGTTCGTCGATGCCGGCGATGGCGGCCATCTCAATTCAGAATCCGGGCATGGTCCCTGGCCGGACGGTCTGCTGCGCTTCGCAACCTTCCTCAAGACACTGTAGTACTGCCCGGCAAACGAAACCCGCCCCGGATCGCTCCGGGACGGGATGGTCGGATCAGGATCGATTAGCAGCCGAGATCAATTCTCGACGTAGGTTATCTTGCCGTCGGCGCCCTTCTTCCAGGTGTAGACGGTGTAGTCCGGACGGGTGATGTCGCCCTTCTTGTCGAAGGAGATGTCGCCGATCACGGTCTTCACGGCCTCCCCACCATGGAGCGCGGCGGCAATCTTCTTCGGGTCGGTCGAGTTCGCGCGCTTGGCGCCTTCGGCCATGATCTGCACGGCGGCGTAGCTGTACAGCGTATAGGCTTCCGGCTTGAACTTGCGCGCCTCGAACTTCTTGAGGACGGCAGCCGCCTCGGGTCGCTTCTGCGGGTCCGGCGGGAAGGTCATCAGCGTGCCTTCAACGCCGGGACCGCCGATCGTGGCGAACTCGTCGGTGGTGATGCCGTCGCCGGAGACCAGCACGGTCTTCAGGCCCTGGTCGCGCATCTGGCGTACGATCAGGCCGCCTTCGGTGTGCAGGCCACCCCAGTAGAGGTAGTCGGCACCRGCCGCCTTGATCTTGGAGACGAGGGCCGAGAAGTCCTTCTCGCCCGCATTCACGCCTTCATAGAGCACTTCCTTGACGCCGCCGGCATTGAGGCCCTTCTTGGTCTCGTCTGCGAGGCCCTGGCCATAGGTCGTCTTGTCGTGGACGACGGCGATCTTCTTGTCCTTGAAGTTCTTCAGAAGATAGGCGGCGGCGACGCTGCCMTGCTGGTCGTCGCGACCGCAGGTCCGGAAGGTGTTCCAGAGACCGCGCTCGGTAACCTTCGGGTTAGTGGCCGAGGGGCTGATCATCAGGATGCCGTTCTCGGCATAGACTTCGGATGCCGGCATCGTGACGCCGGAGTTGAAGTGACCGACCACCCACTTGACGCCGTCGCCGACGAACTTGTTGGCGACAGAGACGCCTTGCTTCGGATCGGAGACGTCGTCGCCGACCGAGACGGTGATCTTCTGGCCGAGCACGCCGCCGGCCGCATTGATATCCTCCACCGCCTGCTCGACGCCGTTCTTGAGCTGCGCGCCAAAGGCTGCGTTCGGGCCGGTGATCGGGCCGCCTACGCCGAGCTTGATCTGAGCATTGGCCACGCCGGAGAAGGCGAGGACCGCGCCGAGCGCGATACCGCCCAACAGCAGTTTCTTCATGAGATGAGACTCCCCTGTATTGTCACTATGAACGGGCCAAAGTTTCGGCCCGTCTCGGCGCGTGGTGCCACCGTGAAATGCAGTCTTGCGCTTTTTCGACGGTCTGTCACGCGGCAAGCTCGGTGTGGTTTTTCGCTCTTTCGGAGGGGGTTAGCCGCCTTCCCGGGGCTTCCAGCCGAAGGGTCCGGTGCGCTCATAGAGCCAGCGATATTGCGTCGTCATCTGCCGGGCGCGGTTGTAGCGCCAGCCGGCGAAGCCGAAGGCCATCAGCACGATCGTGTCGATGATATAATAGTGCAGGGTCAGCAGGGTGGCCTGGAACAGGGCAAAATGGATGAAGCGGACGAAGAGGCCCAGCACGAGAATATAGAGCACCAGCTGGAATGCCGGCCGCCAGGTCATCGCCACCGCCCGCCCGGTCATCCAGGCCGCCCAGCCGCCCATGATGACGGTGACCAGCAGGAACAACCAGATGGTCGGCTCCTCGTAGATTATGCCTTGCATCGTTGTGCTCCTAGGATCGTGAGCCTGATGTCGACCGCATGTCGCTCTGAAACGCGATACGTCATACGGCTCTAGTGCCGCCCGCCTTCGAGATAGGCGGCGCGCACCTGCGGGTTCGCCAGCAGTTCCTGGCCGGTGCCGCTCATGGTGATGACGCCGTTGACCATGACATAGCCGCGATGGGCGAGCTTCAGGGCGTGGAAGGCGTTCTGCTCGACCAGGAACACGGTCAGCCCCTGCGTCCGGTTGAGTTCGCGGATCGCCTCGAAGATCTGCTTGACGATCAGTGGCGCCAACCCGAGCGACGGCTCGTCGAGCAGCAGCAGCTTCGGCCGCGCCATGAGCGCGCGCGCGATCGCCACCATCTGCTGCTCGCCGCCCGAAAGTGTGCCGCCGCGCTGCTGCAGGCGCTCGCGAATGCGCGGAAAGAGCTCGCAGATCTTTTCGAGATCCTCTTCGAAATGGGCGAGGTCGCGCACTGCGGCGCCCATCTGCAGGTTCTCGAACACGGTCATGCGCGGGAAGATGCGGCGTCCTTCCGGCGATTGCGCGATGCCCAGCCGGGCGATCTCGTGGCTCGGCAGCTTCGTGATGTCCCGGCCCTCATAGGTCACTGTGCCTTCGCGGGCCTGCGGATTGCCGAAGATCGTCATCATCAGCGTCGATTTGCCGGCGCCGTTGGCGCCGATCATCGTCACGATCTCACCCTCATGCACGTCGACATCGACGCCCTTCAGAGCGATGATCTTGCCGTAATAGGTCTTGACCCCGCGAACGGAGAGCAGAGGCGCGGCGTCCGTCATCACAATCCGACCTCTGCTTCCACTTTGGCGACTTCCTCGTCGTCGACGCCGAGATAGGCCGCGATCACGCGCGGATCGGCCTGCACCTCGGCCGGGGTGCCGTCGGAGATCTTGGTGCCATAGTCGAGCACCACGACGTGATCGGAAATCTGCATCACCACCGACATGTCATGCTCGATCAGCAGCAGGGCCGTGCCGATATCCTTGCGGATCGAGAGCAGAAGCGTGTTGAGATCGTGGCTCTCGCGCGGGTTCAAGCCCGCCGCGGGTTCGTCCAGGCAGAGCAGCACGGGGTCGGTGCACATGGCGCGCGCGATCTCGAGGCGGCGTTGATCGCCATAGGGCAGGTCGGCGGCCGGATCGTCGGCGCGATCGATCAGGTTGATCTTCTCCAGCCAGAACTTGGCCTTCTCGATCGCTTCCTTCTCGCGCGCCTTGTAGCCGCCGATGCCGAGCACGCCGAGGAAGGTGAAGCCCGACGCGATCATCAGCGGGTTGTGCTGCGCGATAAGCAGATTCTCCAGCACGGTCATGCCGCCGAACAGGCGAATGTTCTGGAAGGTGCGGGCGACCTTGGCCTTCCAGGAAATCCGGAAGTCGGGCATGCGCTCGAGCAGGAAGCTCGCGCCGCTGTCCTGGGTCAGCGTGATCATGCCTTCGSTCGGCTTGTAGAAGCCSGTGATGCAGTTGAASACSGTSGTCTTGCCGGCTCCGTTGGGGCCGATCAGGGCGGTGATGTCGCCCTTGCGTGCCTCGAAGGAAAGATCGTTGACGGCGGTGAGGCCGCCGAAGCGCATCGTCAGATGTTCGACCTGAAGCAGAGGAGGGGTTGTCATCAGCCGTGGCCTTCCTGGACCATATCGGCCGAGATCGCCTTCTTCTCCTTGAGAAAGGCTGTCGGCTCGCGTGTCGATATCAGTCCGCGTGGCTTCCAGATCATGATTACGACCATGGCGAAGCCGAAGATCAGCATGCGGTATTTGGTCGGATCGAAATCGGGGCCGAAGATCTGCTTCAGCCAATCGAGTTCGCGCAGGAGTTCGGTGCCGCCGATCATCACGCTGGCCGCGATGGCGACGCCMCAGAGCGAGCCCATGCCGCCGAGCACGACGATGGCGAGAATGATCGCCGATTCCATGAAGACGAAAGACTCAGGCGAGATGAAGCCCTGGCGTGCAGCAAAGAATGAGCCAGCGAAGCCACCGAACATTGCACCGAGCGAAAAGGCCGTCAGCTTGGTGTTGGTGGTGTTGATGCCGAGCGAGCGGCAGGCGATCTCGTCCTCTCGTAGCGCCTCCCAGGCGCGTCCGACCGGCAGGCGACGCAGCCTCAGCGTGACGAACGCTGTGAGCAGGGCCAGTCCGAGGATGACGTAGTAGAGGAAGATGGTGCGATAGAGCGGCGAGAATTCGAGCCCGAACACTGCGGCAAAGCCATCATCGGCGGCCGTGAACGGGATGCCGAAGAAGGTGGGGCGCGGAATCCCGGAGATGCCGGCATAGCCGTTCGAAAACTCGACCCAATTGATCAGGATGAGGCGAATGATCTCGCCGAAGGCGAGGGTGACGATAGCGAGATAGTCGCCGCGCAACCTGAGGACGGGGAAGCCGAGCAGCATGCCCCAGAAGGCCGCGAGGATCCCGGACATCGGCAGCAGGATCCAGAAGGACAGGCCGAAATTCTTGGCGAGCAGCGCGTAGGAATAGGCGCCGACGGCGTAGAAGGCGACATATCCGAGATCGAGCAGGCCGGCGAGGCCGACAACGATGTTCAGCCCCCAGCCGAGCATGATGTAGATCAGGATCTGAACGCCAAAATTGTCGATCCACTTCAGCGCGCCGCCCCAGCCCGCCAGCGTGATGGCAATGATCGGGAAAGTGACGAGAAAGCCGAGCCCGGCCAGTGAGAACAGGCGCGAATGGCGCTGGAAGAAGCCGATCGTGCCATGTGGCAGCAGCCGCACCACCGATTTGCCTTCGCCGCGCTTCTGCTGGCGCAACGCCATCAGGAAGCGGCCGACGAAGATGATCGCAACAGCCCAGGCGACGGCGTCCCAACGTGGATCGAGGACGAGGACGTTGTCGAGGTTCTGGCGTGTGCCCCAGGCGATGATGGGGATGCACAGGCCGAAGGTGACGACGGCGGCGAAGGCGGCTTCCTTCAGCGCCTTCATCATGTCGAGTTGGCGTGCGGCCGGTAACTGTGTGACGGGAGCCATGCGTCAGACCTTCTCGACTTCGGGACGACCGAGGATCCCGGACGGCATGAAGACGAGCACCACCGCAAGGATGCAGAAGGCGGCGACGTCCTTGTAGTCGATGGTGAAATAGGYGGACCAGAACACTTCGATCAGGCCGATCAGCAATCCGCCGATCACGGCGCCGGGAAGGGAGCCGATGCCACCCAGAACCGCCGCGGTGAAGGCCTTCACGCCTGGCGTGAAGCCGTCGGCGAAATTCACGACGCCGTAGAGCACGAGGTACATCACACMGGCGACGGCGGCGAGCGCTGCGCCCATCACGAAGGTGATGGAGATGGTGCGGTCGACGTCGATGCCGAGCAGGCCGGCCATCTTGCGGTCCTGTTCGCAGGCGCGCTGGGCGCGACCCAGAGAGGTCTTCTGCACGATGAACCAGAAGGCGGCGAGCAGGATCGCGGTGGTGAGGATGATGACGATCTGCTTGTAGGAGATCTGGACCGTGTAGGTCGCGCTGTCGATCAGCGTGATCGACTTGTTCAGCATTGGCGGGATCGACTTGTTGCGCGGGCCCTGCACGACCTGGACGAAATTCGTCAGGAAGATCGACATGCCGATGGCCGAAATCAGTGGGGCCAGTCGGAAGGAACCGCGCAGCGGCCGGTAGGCGACACGCTCGATCGTCCAGTTCCACAGCGACGTGAAGAACATCGCCAGCACCAGCACGAAGATCAATGCCAGGACGATGAGGCCGGCGCCGAACCAGGAGGCGATCAGCATGAAGAAGATCAGCGCAATGAACGCGGAGAGCATGAAAACGTCGCCATGGGCGAAGTTCACCATGCCGATGATTCCGAAGACCATCGTGTAGCCGATGGCGATGAGGCCGTAGATCGACCCCAGGGTCAGCCCGTTGATGAGCTGCTGGAGGAATACTTCCATTGACGACGTCTAACCCCTCGAACCAGCTCCCGTTCTCTTCGCCGGCATGACGCCGACGCATGCGGGATGCGATTGCTATGCAGAGCTACCAATGGCTTGCGCCTGCGACAATCCACCCATGCCATATTTCTGTCAAAAGCAATCTCGGACCGCTTGCTCTCGAAACAGGCAGAATTCTGTGCAGTGCAGCGCCAATTTGGCGCAAGATGATTGTCTGTTGTGCGGTGCGGCATCCTCCTTCGTGCAAGTAAAACGGGTGTTGGCAGGGGCTGTCGGGTGCGATCGGTCACCTTGCAGCCGCGGGTCTGCGGGGCGCGATCGTCGGTGACGATCGTGCTGTCGTCGATCATCCGGGGCCAGCCCTCGATCGAAGGTATAATAACGTCCTGGCACTGCCGCCCTTGGCGGCATGGTCGTGCGTCGGGGGATGTGAGGGGCGCGCCCAGCCGCTTCGCCAGCTCGCGGCCGATGGTCAGTTTCCCGCAGCCCGGCCAACCATTGATATGGATGATCAGGTCGGGATCAGCCATGCCGCCCCTCAGAACCGGTTCGGGCTGAAATGGCCGAGATCAATCGCCGACGGGCGACCGGCGATCAGATCGGCGACGAGGCCGCCGGTCACCGCAGATTGCGTCATGCCGTAATGGCCGTGTCCGAAGGCGAGCACGACGCTTGGGTTGCGCGCTGCCTTGCCGATCACCGGTAGGGAATCCGGCAATGACGGCCGGAAACCCATCCAGAGACGGCCACTGCCGAAGGCAGGCAAGCCGTCGACGAGGTTGGCGGCCTTATCATAGAGCGCCCGCGTCCGCGCGGGATTGGGTGGTGCATCGAGGCCACCGAACTCGACCGCGCCGCCAATGCGCAAGCCGCTGTCGAGCGGGGTCATGACGAAGCCATGCCCTTCGAAACCGATGGGCCGGGATGTCAGCCCCGTGCTGCCGGGGAAGCTGACATTGTAGCCGCGCTCGGTCTCGAGCGGCACAGCGTTTCCGAGAGCGGCAGCGAGCGGCCTCGACCAGGCTCCTGCGGCGATCACGGCGCGGTCGACCACGCGCTGCCAGCCGTCGCGGCCGATCAGGGCAGGGCGCGCGGCCATTGAGAGGTTGATGACCTCGGCCTTCTCGAATTGGGCGCCGCGCGCCAGCGCCGCCTCGAAAAGGGCGAGCGACAGTTCGAGCGGGTCGCTGATATGGGCGGTCTCGGGGTGGAACGCTGCTCCGACGAAGCGGTCCTTCAGGGCGGGTTCGAATTGGCGAAGCACGTCAGGGCCGATCATCTCGACCTTGATGCCAAATTCGGCCTGCCGCTGCGCAATACGCCTAGCTTCCGCGAAGGCGGCGTTGTCGGTGAAGGCGTAGAGACCGCCATTGCGATGAATGTGGCGGCTGAGATGCGTGGTCTGGGCCAGTTTCAGCCAGGCCGGCAACGCCTGTTGCTGCAGGGCGCCGAGGCCCTGGATCGAGCGTTCATAGGCGGCTGGGCGCGCGGCCAGGATGAAGCGGACGAGCCAGGGCAGGAGCTTTGGCAGATAGACAGGGCGGATGGCGAGCGGTCCAAGCGGATCGGCCAGGAATCTCAGCACCTGCCGCAGGTTCTTCGGGCTCGCAATCGGCAGGATGTCCGTGTGTGCGATCCAGCCGGCATTGCCGCGTGAAGGGYCGAAGGCCGGCCCTTCCTTATCGATGATCAGAACCTCGTGACCGTCGTCAAGCAGGGCATGCGCAGTGGCGATGCCCACAATGCCTGCTCCGACGATCGCGATCTTCATGAAAGGCTGAGCTCCTTCAGGGCGCCCGGCTTCTTCACCTCGATCTCGATAAAGGCGATCGGATGGTCCGAGCCGTTCATCACGTCATGCTGGATGCCGGCCGGGCGCATATAGGCCTGGCCCTGAGCCAACGGAACGTCGGTGACATTCGTCCCGTCATGGATGCGCAGCGTGCCGTCGAACAGCATGATGACGAAATAGGGCCAGCCATGGCTGTGCCAGCCGGTCACGGCACCGGGCTCGAAGTCCCAACGGGTGATGCGGATCGTCTCGTCGTCCTGCTGGACGGTTGGAACGGCGGGTGTCGTGCAGGTAAAGGCCACGGTACCTCCCGGAGAATGGATCAGAGTTTCGGCAGGCTAGCCACTTGGCTTCCGCTGCCTTGACGACGGCCGCAAGGCAGGCGCGCTCCGCACCCTCCCGTGCGATACATGTGGCGATCACGCGAGTTGATCACCGCCGCCTCGACCAGCTTGATGTTCTGGCCGAGTCGCGCCGCGACGTCGAGCCGCGAATAGGTCCAGCGACGGATTGCTCCGGTCTCGGCCCTGCAACCAGATTTGGCGAGAGATCGTCGACGCCGATATGCGCCGCGAAGCGATCGGCGCGGGGCGATCTCGGCGAAGTCGAGCTCGTCAGTGGGGCGTGAGCCTGGTGGTCCGGAAGGCAGGGCGCTGATGCATTTCGTCATCGCAGAATGCTTCTTGCGTATGAGGACGTTTCGCTTGCAGATTGCATTGCGGCTGCGGCCGGCCCGTATCGGTCATGGTGATATATCAATGCTGGATGTCGCGTCAATCCTCGCCTTCCGTCCCGCGGGAGCGAAATGAGCATGCGCTCCAACGAAGAAACCCAGCTGCCTCCCGAGACGGATGTGCGTGTTCCGCCCGGCGCTGCGACGAGCCTCTCGGAGACCGCCTATCGCCGTCTCGAGGAGGCCATCGTGACGCTCTCCCTGAGGCCCGGCGCGGTGCTGACCGAAGCCCAGTTGATCGATCTCGTCGGGGTCGGGCGCACGCCGGTTCGCGAGGCCCTGATCCGCCTCGCACAGCAGGGGCTGGTCGACATCCTGCCGCGCAAGGGCGTCGTCGTCACCGGCATCAACGCCATCGACATCATGGCTGCTCTGGATGCGCGAGAGGTGCTGGAGAGGCTGATCGCATCGGATGCGGCGAAGCGGGCGAGTCCGCGCGAGCGCATCGTCATCATCGAGAAGGCGCGCGCCATGCGCGTTGCAGCCGAGGCCGGCGATGCCAATGCCTATATGCGGCTCGACAAGGAGCTCGATGCGGCGGTCGCCGCCGCCGCACGCAGCCCCTATGCGACACGCGCCGTCGAACCGCTGCAGGCCCTGATCCGGCGCGCCTGGTACTATTTCGAGCGCGAGGACGATCTGGTGCCCGCGGCGGGGCATCATGTCGCCTTCGCCCAGGCCCTGGCAACGGAGGATCCTGCCGCGGCGAGTGCAGCCAGCGATGCCCTGATGCAGCACTTGCGCGCCGGCTTGCTGGCGACGCTCGGCCGCGACTGAGAATTGAGGGGCGCGCGCCATTGATATATCTATTTCGAGGGCCGTGGAGCCCATGACGGCATGACATTGCGGCTGTGCGCTGGC
>NZ_JBFTLD010000169.1:0-20133 GCF_056396265.1 Allobosea sp. 05T422_2
GCCGACGTCGTCCTCCGGTCGAGCAGGCGCGCCAGCGCCGAACGCGCCAGGGGGTAGCGCCGGCTTGCGCCTGCGGCGGCAAGGAGCGGCGGCGGGACTGTTTCGGCTTGGCTCATCTCAGACGCTCCGCCAGCAGGCGCTGACATGGCCGCCCTCACCCCGCAGGCTCGGCCGCAAGCTGCAGTCCGTGTCAGCCAGAGGGCAGCGCGGCAGGAAATCGCAGGCGCCTTCGCCGGGGTTCCCGGTCAGGCGGCCGGGCTCAGCGGCGCGCAGCGGGCGGCCTGGCCTTGGCACGGAGTCCAGCAGGAGACGCGTGTAGGGGTGACGTGGCGACGTGAAGATCGCCTCCGTGCTGCCGGTTTCGACGATCCGGCCGCGATACATCACCGCGATCTGGTCGCAGAACTCCGCGACGAGATCGAGATTATGCGAGATGAACAGCAGGGTGATCCCGAATGTCGCGCTGATGTCGCGCAGCAGCGCAACCACCTGGGCCTGAACGGTGACGTCGAGCGCCGTCGTCGGCTCGTCTGCGATCAGCAGGCGCGGCCGGCAGGCGATCGCCATCGCGATCAGCACACGCTGGCGCATGCCGCCGCTGAGCTCATGGGGATATTGGCCGCTCCGGCGGTGCGGATCGTCGATACCGACCTTGCCGAGGAGCTGTTCGGCCTCCGACCGGGCCGCCCCGGGGCCCGGATCGTCATGGCTGCGAATGGCGTCGACGAGCTGCCGGCCGATCGTGAAGGCGGGATTGAGGGCGGTCATCGGATCCTGGAAGATCATGGCCACCTTGCGGCCACGCAGGTCGCGACACGCGCTCTCGGGAATAGCCGTGATGTCCTGCCCTTCGAGGCTCATCGCGCCCCCCACGACCCGGCCCGAGCGCCCAAGCAGGTGCATGATCGCCAGCGCGGTGACGCTCTTGCCCGAGCCCGACTCGCCGACGATCGCGAGTTTTTCGCCGGCCCGCACCTGGAGGGTGACGCCGTGAACCACCGTCCGGGCCGCGGCGCCCTGACCAAAAGCGATGGACAGGTCATTCAGGGACAGCACGGGCGCGCTCATAGTGCCGGTCCCCCATCACGCCGCCGGGGATCGAGCACCGTCCGGAGGGCGTCGCCGACGAGGTTGAAGCCGATCACGGTCAGGAAGATCGCCAGGCCCGGCCAGGTCGCGACCCACCATTCGTCGGAGAAGGCGAKCGAGCGCGCATCGGCCAGCATTCCACCCCAGCTCGGGGTCGGTGGCTGCACGCCAAGCCCGATGAAGCTGAGCGAGRCTTCGATGATGATGCCGATGCCGATCAGGACGCTCGCCTGGACGAAGATCGGCGAGAGGATGTTGGGCAGGATATCGCTGGCCATGATGGACCAGGACCCCGCGCCTTGCAGGCGCCGCGCTGCTACGTAATCCGCCCTGGCCTCGGCCAGGGCCAGGCCGTGGGCGACGCGCGCCAGCCCGGGGATGAACAGCAAGCCGACGAGGAGAATGATCTTGGCTTCGTTGGGGRGCACGAGCGGCCCCAGCTGCACCGACTCGGTGCCGAAGATTCCGACGATCGCGATCGCCCAGACGAGCAGCGGGATCGCCGCGAAGATATCCATCAGGCCGAGCAGGACGGTCTCGACGAGCGTGCCGCTGTAGTAGCCGGAGAGGATACCGACCAAGAGCCCGCCGGAGAGGCCGATCGCGACGGTCAGCACGCCGATCATCAGGGATCCGCGCGCACCCCAGACGAGCCGGGCGAGGATGTCGCGGCCGACCTCGTCGGTGCCCAGCAGGAATGACGGCCCCGGAGGCTCCAGCCGATGCTCCATCATCAGATCGAGGGGATCGTGCAGAGGGAGCCAGGGAGCGAGAAGCGCAGCCAGGACGACGAAGCCGACGATGACCAACCCGGCCAGGCCGATGCGCGTCTGAGCGAGGCGGCACATCGTGCCGGTGAGCCCGGACAGCCGGGGCACGGCGCGGATGCCGGCGGCCGATGCCATTGGCGCAGGTGCTGTCGAACGCGCGGCGTCAAGCATGTCTCAGCCTCGGATTGATCAGCCGCTGGACAAGATCAGCAGCGAGATTTGAGAGGATGAACATCACCGTGACGACCAGGACGGTAGCCTGGATCATCGGATAGTCGCGTTGCGTGATGGCGGTCAGCAGGGCCCGCGAAAGACCCGGTATGTTGAAGACCAGCTCGATGATGATCGCCCAGCCGAACATGTAGCCGAACGACATCCCGGCGACGCTGACGAAGGGTGGAAGCGCGTTCTTCACCACGTAGCGCGCGACCAGACTGCGTCTCAAGCCGAGAGCATGCGCGGTGCGGACGTAGTCCTGACCCAGGATCTCGATGACGGAAGCGCGCATCAGGCGGCTAAGCGCACCGATATAGTAGAGCGCGATCGACAAGGCCGGCAGCACCAGGGAGGCGAGATGGGCGTGCCAGCCTTCCGAGAGCGGCGTGATCCCGATCGGCGGCACCCAGCCCAGCCTGACGGCAAAGACACGGATCAGGATCAGGGCGAGCCAGAATCCCGGGACCGACACCGCCATCAGGGATAGTACCCTGATCAGGTGGTCCGGCCAGCGGTCTTCCGTCAGCCCGGCGACCAGGCCGAGCGGAATCGCGCCGGCCAGCGTCAGGAGAAAGGTCGCGACCACCAGTTCGACTGTGACCGGCAGGCTCTCGCGCAGCTCGAGATCGATCGAACGGCCGGTGATGTAGGAGGTGCCGAAGCCCGAGCGGGGAAGCTGCGCAACCCATGCTGCGTATTGGGCGGGCAAAGCGCGGTCGAGACCGCGATCGCGCTCGAACTCATGGATCTGCTCGACGGTGGCGTCCGTGCCGAGCACGATCCGCGCCGGCGAGAGCGGGGTCAGCCGCGTGAGCGCGAAGAGGAGCGCGCTGACCACGACGAGCACGGCAAGACTGCTGAGAATGCGACTGGCAAACCACATGGTTTCTCGCCTCAGCGGAGATCGGCCACGGCCGCGTCGGTCAGGCGCAGCGTGATCCCGGTATTCGGCTCGAAGCCCTGCACATTGCTGCGCCAGAGGTTGAAGCTGTGGACGGCTCCGATCCAGGTCGACGGCGAGTCCGCCGCCAGGATCGCCTGCATATCGGCCAGGATCGGTCCCAGAGACTTTTCGTCGTCGACACGGAAGCTCTCGGTCAGAAGCGTATTGAGCCGCTCGTTGCTGTAGCCGGAGCTGCGCGTCATCACCTGGTTCGGTGTATAGATGCCCTGAATGATGAAGGTGGGATCGGAGGGACCGATGACCGCCATGAGCGCGGAGGTCTGGTTGCCGCCAAAAACCTGCTCGATGAGTTGGCCGGTCTCGAGCGGCTGGAGTTTGACCTTGATTCCGAGCCGGGCCAGCGATGCCTGGATGAAGAGGGCCGCGTCCGCGACGTCCAGCAGATAACCCTGCGACGAATAGAGCAACTCGAATTCGGCCCCGGACGCATAACGGGATTTGGCGAGATGAGCCTTCGCTCTTTCCAGGTTGAAGGCCAGGTCTTCAGCCGCCTTGGCATTGTACCACCAGGCCGAGGCGGGAGCGGGCACTGCCGAGGGCTCGACCAGACCGTTGAAGATCTTCTCGGCGATGGTCTTGCGATCGGTCGCCAGCGAAACCGCCTTGCGGAAATCGGGGTCGTCGAACGGTGGCTTTCGGGTGTTGTGGATCATCAGCATCATGCTGCCGAGCGCCGGACGGCTCGCCCCGGTGATGCCCTGCGCCTTGGCCTGCCGCAGTCGCAGATAGTCGCGGACCGGCGGCGCCCCGATGATGTGGACCGATTTCGACATCAGCGACGCGATGCGGGCCGCCTCCTCGGAGACGATCCGCACGCGCAACCGGTCCCAGCCCGGGAGATCCTTGCGCCAGTAATTCGGGTTGCGGCGGAACTCGACGACATCGTTGGACCGCGCGGAGACGAAGATGCCGGGCCCGGTTCCCAGGCCCTCAGGCCTCTGCTGGAAGATCTCGTTGCCGTATTTCTCGCGGCTCCCGGCCGGAAAGATACCCATGTATTTGGTCATGTAGTCGAGGAAGGGCCGGAACGGCGCCTTCATCTTGAAGCGCACCTTGTGGCGCGCCAGGATCTCGACGGATTCGATATTCGTCCAGACCGAGCGCCGCAGCGCCTTGTTAGCCGGGTCGAGAATATAGTCGTAGCTGTACTTCACGTCCTCGGCCGTGAAGGGCTGTCCGTTCTGAAACGCGACGTCGTCCCGCAGCTCGAAGATGTATTCGGTCCGGTCTTCAGAGATCGCGGGCAGCGACTTTGCAAGCAGTGGCCGCCGCCGCCCCTCCCCGTCGATCTCGATCAGGTTCTCGAAGATGAGCTGATTGACCACCATGGCATCGTGGTTGCCCTGGTTGATCGGATCGAAGGTCGACGGGTTCGAAGGGATAGCCACGACCAGGGATCGCKCATCCGCCGCCTGCGCCGGGAATGGCAGCCCCAGCCCGCCAACGGCTGCCGCCCCGCCCCGGAGGAAAGCACGGCGATCGAGAGAGTCATAAATCATGGCAATTCCCTCGTGGAAACGTTTCCATCTTTGGTGGAAACGTTTCACCAAGAATCCTCCTTGTCAAGTGGCCTGCCTCGCGGGTCCGCACATGTGCTCGAACGGCCCATGCCCGCCACGGGCGGGAGCAGCCAATCCCGATCGCGGCACGACCAGAGCAAAAATCGACGGAGCGACAGCTCCGGAACGGTTCAGGCGAACCGAGCCAGCCCTTTCAAGAGAGCCACCCTTGAGAGTGCGGCTCGGCTGGAGTTTGCGCCTTGACCTTTGCGACAGATCACAACAGATGGGCGTGTGAATGTTTTCATGACGTAACGTTTCGAACATTCGGTAGTTCAGGCGTTGCCGGTTCCGGATGGATAGGCAGATTTGACGTCATGATCCTTGGCCGGGACGAGCCCTCCCCTGCACGATCCCGGCACGGGGCGCAGCCGTCGCGAGTGCCGGCATGACGACGCTCTCCATGATCCTGCGCGTCGGCCCCCTCCTTGCCATCATCCTGATCGACAGCATCGGCTACACGATCGTCGTGCCGGTCCTTGCCGCGGCGCTCATCGGCGATCAGCCCCTGATGATGGCGGCAGCGCCTGCCGGCCTGCGCTATCTCGTCTATGGCGTCGCGCTCGGCCTCTACGAACTCGTCATGCTCTATGCCGCGCCGGTGCTCGGAGAGATCTCAGACCGCATCGGGCGAAAGCGGATCCTGATCCTTTGCATGCTCGGCATGGCCTTGAGCTTTGCGCTGATCGGCGGCGCCATCGCCTATAATCTCGTCGCCTTGCTGCTGATCGGCCGCTTCATCGGAGGGACCACGGCAGGCAGCCAGGCCGTCGCACAGGCCGCTGCCGTGGATGCGAGCAGCAGCCAGACGCGCGCGCTCACGCTCAGCCTCTGCCTGTTCGCGTCGTCGCTCGGCTTCATCGTCGGCCCGCTGATCGGCGGCGCGTTCTCGCATGATGCCGCTGCTGTCCTGAGCGATTTCATCCTTCCGATGGCCCTGACCGCCGGTGGCGCCCTGATCGGCCTCGTCCTGATCGCGACGACATTCCAGGAGGCACGCGAACCTCCCGCGCAGGCCGACCCGACGCCGATCAATCTGCTGATGGGAGTGGCGGGGTTTCGCGCGGCGCTGCGCGATCCTGCCATCCGCCATCTGATGCTGGTGTTCGGCCTGATGCAGACCGCCTGGGGAACCTATTTCCTGTTCCTGCCCAGCCTGGTGCTGAACCGGTTCGGCGAGGATGCGGGCACCATCTCATTGCTCATGGCCACGCTCGGCATCGGCTTTTGCATCGCCTACGGCCTCTGTCTGCCCGTGCTCGAGAAGCGGTTCGACCCGCGCGCCATCGCGACATGGTCCTTATGGAGCACCGCCGGGCTGATCGCGGCCTCGCTCGCCGTCCCCCGCCTCGACCTGCTCTGGATCATCGCCTTTCCCACGGCAATCACCGTATCGGTCGCCTATGGTGCGATCATCACCCTGTTTTCCCGGTCCGTCAGCGATGATCGCCAGGGCTGGGTCCTCGGGATCGCGATCGCGATCAATGCGCTCGTCTGGGGCCTGTCTTCGATTCTCAACGGCGCCCTGAGCGCGATCAGCTATCTCGCGCCGTTMGGGCTGTGCCTCGCCACGCTGGCTGCCAGCGCGTTCCTGATGTCATCGCCAAAGGCATCGCCTGCCGCTACGCGCCAGATTTGACGGGGATTTCCATGTTCCACCGCATTTTCGAGGATACGGCGCGGCGCCTGCCCACGGCACTGGCGATCAAGGCCGGTGAACGGCGGCTGAGCTATGCCGAGCTCGACGCCTGGGCCCACGAGATCGCCACAGCCATCCGTCAGCTCCTGCCCGCCGGCGAGAGCACATCCGAGGCAAGGCTGATCGGCCTGTGCATGCCACGCGGCATCGCGGCTGTCGCGGGCATCCTCGGCATTCTCAAGGCGGGATGCGCCTGGGTGCCGCTTGATCCGTCCTATCCCGAGGACCGCCTGCGCTTCATGCTGGAGGACGCAGCCGCGCCCGTGGTGCTGACGCTGGACGCGACACATGATGCGGCCTTCCTCCGCGAATCCGGCTGCGCGCTCCTGAATCTCGACAGGCCCCTGCCGGCAGCGGGCAGCGTGCCGGCGGCACCGCCCGATGATCCCGAGCGCACGGCCTACGTCGTCTACACCTCTGGTTCGACCGGCCGACCCAAGGGCATTCTCGGCTCGCATGCCGCGATGCTCAGCCGCTTTGAATGGATGTGGCAGGAATTCCCGTTCGAGAGCGGCGAAATCTGCTGCAGCAAGACCGCGCTCAATTTCGTCGACTCGATCTGGGAAATGCTCGGCGGCCTGCTGAAGGGCATTCCCAGCGTCGTCGCCGATGATGCGACAGCGCGCGATCCGTTCCAGCTGCTGCAGCTTCTCGCCGATGAGCGCATCACGCGCCTCATCCTGGTGCCATCCCTGCTGGCGGCCCTGATCGAGGCTGCCCGCGCCACCGGCACTCGCCTGCCCCATCTGCGCTATCTGACATCGTCAGGCGAACTGCTTCCGAGCKACCTTGCCCGCCAGGTCACGGAACTCGGCGAGAGCGTCACGCTGATCAATCTCTACGGCTCCTCGGAGGTGGCGGCCGACGCCACCTGCTGCACCGTCACCCCCGCTGCATTGACGGGCAAGATCGTCTCGATCGGCAAGCCGATCGGGCGGATGCGCGTCCATGTCGTCGACGACCATCTCCAGCCCGTCGGTCCCGGCGTCGCGGGCGAACTCTGCGTCTCAGGCCCAGGGCTTGCGAAAGGCTATCTCGGACGCCCGGACCTGACCGGCCAGGCCTTCATTCCCAATCCATTCGCAGAGCCCGGCGAGCGCGAGCATGCGCGGCTGTTCCGGTCCGGAGACATGGTCTCGACCCGGCCCGATGGCGAACTCGACTATATGGGCCGCAAGGATTTCCAGATCAAGATCAGGGGCTTCCGCATCGAGCCCGGCGAGATCGAGACGACGCTCGCAGCCCATCCGAAGATCCGTGCCTGCGCCGTCAGCGCCGCGGAAACGGCGGGAGGACGGCAACTCGTCGCCTTCTGCGTCTTGCCGGCCGCCGACAGCTTCGACAGCACCCTGTCCAGCGAGTTGCGCCGATTTCTGCTGACGCGCCTGCCCGACTACATGGTGCCTTCGCGCTTCATCCAGATCGGGGCGCTGCCGCGGCTTCCCAACGGCAAGCTCGATCGCAACGCCCTGACGGTGACCGACGAGGTCCCCGCCGTGGCGGAAGCCGACGCAGCCTCGACCGAGATGGAGCGCCGCCTTCTGGCGATCTGGAGGGCGGTGCTCGGGCAGTCCCGCGTCGGCATGGACGACAATTTCTTCGAGATCGGCGGCGATTCCATCCAGGCTTTTCGCGTTGCGGCGCGTGCGAGAGCCGATTCCGTCGTTCTGACGCCGGCCGATATCCACGACTATCCGACGATCCGCGCTCTCGCCGCCCTGCTCGAGGGCAGGACGAGCGTTGCCAGCGCATGGACGACGCCCGGCGCGGTCTCGCCGCTCAGTCCGATGCAGAGCTATTATTTCACCTGGGCCAGGCCGAACCCCGACATGTTCAATGTCGGCTTCATCACCCGTCTTGGCGCCATGCTCGACCCGCCCCTGCTGCAGGGCGCACTGCATGACGTCGTCGCCCATCACGATGCGCTGCGCCTGCGCTTCACGAAGGGCACGGAGGGCCACTATGCGCAGCACTATATCGCGCTTCCGGAGGCCCAGCGCGTCCCGGTGCACGTGCTTGCATTGCCCGCAGCGCCCCTTGAGACGCAGCTCGGCTTCATCGGCAGCGAGATCGAGCGGCTGCACGCGACGCTCGACATTGCAAACGGCCCCGTGATGACGGTCGCCCTGTTCGCCGATCCAGCCGGCAGCAACCACCATCTCTTCCTGACGATGCATGAGCTCGTCACGGACGCCCTGTCCCTGCAGGTCACGCTCGAGGATCTGCGCACCGCCTATGATGCCCTCGAAGCCGGCAAGCCCGTCGTGCTCCCGGCCAAGACCACGCCCTATCACCAATGGGTGGAGCAGGTGATTGCCTATGCGCGAAGCCCGCAGGCCGAGGCGCAGCTCGATTACTGGATCGGCGAGGCGAGCGGCGCCCTGCCCTTCCCGGAGGATGCGCAGGTCGAGGGAGCATTGCAGCGCGACATCGACAGCCATGGCTTCGAGGTTCTCGATGCAGCCGCGATGGCAGGCCTGCGCGAGCGGCTGGGCGGCGCGGCTCAATCGACCATGATCCACGCCATCGTCGCCAGTCTCGCCGTCACGGCCAACCGGTTGTCGGGCCAGCGCAACCTGATCTTTCACAAGGTCGCCCATGGCCGGGAGAGCTGCATCCGCGCTGCCGATCCCTCGCGCACGGTCGGCTGGTTCATCACCCACACGCCGATCACCGCCCGCCTGCCCGATGGCGAGCTCGACAGCGAGCGGGCGCTCGCTGCAGCGCTCGAGGCGGTCGCGGCGCAGTACCGCGCCATCCCCGACAATGGCATCGGACACAGCGCGCTGCGCTACTATTCAAGCGATCCGCGGGCCAAGATCCTGGCGCGCGAGGACAAGGTGCGCACGTTGTTCCAGTATATCGGCAATGTCTGGGAGGATAATTACGACGGCGTGCGCTTCCTCCCACCCGACCCGTCGCTGATGGACGTTCCCGATACGGTCGCGGCAGGCAACCTCGCGGACTACCATCTGCACGTCTATGCCTATGTGATGGATGACTGCTTCCGCATGAAGTTCTTCTATACGCGCCCGAATTACCGGAGCGAGACCATCCTTGCGATGGCGGAGATCTTTACCGGGTCGATAAAAGCCATGCTGGTGCCGGGATGGCGCGCCAACTGACGCTGGCGAGCGACACCGCGGACGGGCACCTCCTGCTCGCCCGGACACAGCTGCCCGAATTGATGGATGCGCTGCCAAAGGGCGCGCAGGGCAGCGTGCACCTGCTCAGACTGGCGCAGATCGCTCGTCGCGATTGGGCCTTGCTGATGGGATTGCTGGACGCGGCGGAAAGGCAGCGCGCGGCACGTTTCCGGTTCGAGGGCGACCGGGATGCCTATATCGCGGCCCATGGCCTGCTGCGGCTCGCCATCGCGTCCCGGCTGGGAGCCAACCCTGCAGAGCTGCGCCTCAGCCACCAGCCAGGTAAGAAACCCGCCCTGATCTCAGAAGATCGGTCCGATGCTGCCGTTCCGGCGATCGATTTCTCGCTGTCGCACACACGCAGCTGCGTTGGCTGCATCGTTGCCGAGGGGATCAGCGTCGGCATCGATATCGAACCGACGCGCGATCCGCCCGCCCAGGGTGAAGGCCCGCTCTCGCCCCAAGAGATCGCGTGGCTGCGCACAAGGCCGCCCCGGTCTGCCGCAGCCGAGTTCACCAAGCTCTGGTGCCGCAAGGWGGCGCTGCTGAAGTCGCTCGGGTCGCGCGAGCCGATGAGCATGAGCAGGTTTTCCGCCATTCCGGGGCAAGCCATCGCGCTTCCAGCGGGAAGCGGTTTTCCCGCCCAGGACATCAGCGTCACATCGCACCTGACAGATGACGGCATCCATATCGCGATCGCAGTGCGATCCGCCGTCCGCTAATCTGAGGCCGATCAGCGATGCCCGGATGCGTGGGGCTTTCCGCAACGGGGAACAGGGCGAGACGATCCGGATGGCGGCCGAATAGGCGTGCGCCCCGGGGCCTCATGCCCTCGGTTGATCCTTCGGAAGGGACAAGAAACGGCCGCGCCTCGGGGCGCATCCCGCAAGCGCAACCGCGGCGCGAGTGGCCTTCAKCCGCTTTTCCGACCAGCGGCGAAGTGTCCGACGCGCCAGCCGAGCTTGTCCTCGATACGCCGTGCCGCCGTCTTCACCGCCTCGACGAAAGTCAATTGCTCCTCGTTGACGCGGAACTCGGGCAAGACGATCGAAACAGTGATTGGGCAGGCGCCGGCCTCGTCCAGCACCGGCGCGGCGATACAGGCGACCGCATAGTCGGACTCGCCCGCCTGGATCGACAGGCCTGCGGCGAGCGCGTCGCGCGATTGGGCGAGCAGGACGGTGGGGTCGGTGACGGCGCGCCCGGTCGGCGATGCCTTGGCGCTCTTGCGGAAAAGGGCTGCCCGCTCCGCCTCGTCCAGGCCGGCGACCAGCAGGCGGCCAGAGGCGGTCCAGTTCAGCGGCACGCGCGTGCCGACGCGCGAGGTGATGACGAAGTGCCCCGGGCCCTCGGCCATCGCCTCGACCACCATCATGCCGCCGTCGCGGCCGCAGATCTGGACGGTCTCGCCGACTTCGCGCGCCAGCACATGCATCTCGTGCGTCGCCACGGTGATGACCTGGAGATCGCGCGCATAGGCGAGGCCATAGTGGTAGAGCCGGGGACCCAGCCAGACGCCGCCTTCGCCGGTGCGCGTCAGCAGGCTCTTGTCGAGCAGGTCCTCGACGATGGCATAGATGGTCGATAGCGGCGCGCCGATCGCACGGGCGACCTCATAGGCGGTCTGGGCTCGCCCCTCCTGCTGGAGATGGTCGAGGATCTGCACGGCGCGGTCGATGCCGCTGACGCGCGAACGCCGCGGCCCGGTGCGCCCTGGCTCGTCTTCGCTCGACTGCGTCGTCGTGGCTTTCGTCATGTCCGGGCTTTCGATACCTGCCGCGCGCTGTTTCCACGGCGGTGCCCCACTGCAGTTTCGGGTGGGCCTTGCAAACCGCGCGACCTTACCGGCACCTTCGTCAACGCCAGGACAGGCCGTGGCTGTGCCGGACCAGCCGGCGCGGGCGCGGCACGTAGCGGCTGGCCGCGATCGCTTCCGCGCCGATCACCGCGTAGCGCGGCTCGAACAGCCGCGTCAGCTGCGAGACGTCGCCGTTCGAATCGGTCGCCTCGAGATCGCCATCGACCAACTCAAAGATCGTGAAATCGGCCCTCTCGCCGATCGTGAGCCGGTCCGTCATCGCCAGCTTGATCACCGAGGCCGGGGCGTGGGTCACCGCCTCGACGATGGCGTCGAAGGGCATGCCGACCGAGAGCAGCTTCGACATCGTCGTCGCGAGGTCCCAGACCGGGAAGTTCATGCAGCGGTTGTGCAGGTCCGTCGAGATCGAGAACGGCATCAGCCCGCGCTTGATCGCGGCCTCGGCCACCTTGAAGGAGAAGGAGGCGCCGCCATGACCGATGTCGAGGCGGACACCCCGCGCGGCGCAGCGCTCGGCGAGGGTGAAGAGGTCCTCGTCCTCCATCAGGCTCGATCCCGCCTTGCCGTTGAAGCAGTGCGTGACGACGTCGCCCGGCCCCAGCGCCTCCAGCACCTCCTCGTAGAGGGCTGGCGGCTCGCCGACATGGACCATCATCGGCAGTTTCAGGATCTTGGCGATCTTCTTGCCGAGCTTGACCGGCGTCACGCCCCAGGAGCCGGTGATGACATGGCTCGCCCGGACCTTGATGCCGACGATATGCTCGCTATTCTCCGCATAGCATTCGAGGATGCGGTCGAGGTCGATGTCCTTGATGTCGCGCAGTTCCGACACGCGGTTGCAGGCGACGAGCCCGATCGAGCCGAGATTGAGGAAGGCCTTGATCCGCTCGCGCGCCGGCTCGATGACGTATTCGCGGAAACCGTGGAAATTCGCCTCGCCGGCCGAGCCCGCATCGACCATGGTCGTAACGCCGCGCGCGGCCCCGCAGTCGCTAGGCCTGAGCGAGATGTCGGTGCCGCCGTGCCAGACATGGACGTGCAGGTCGACCCAGCCCGGCGAGACGAAGGCGCCCTTGCCGTCGACGCGCAGCGCGTCGGGCGGTGCTGGCAACGCCGGGCCAATCGCGGTGATGTTGCCGTCGCCGCCGACGAGGATGTCGATCGCCGCAGCGGGGATCGCCGGGCCAAAGGCGACCGGCCTCACATTCGCGATGAGGAGAGGTTGTTGCGTCACGAACGTCATCTCAGAGATCCTTCCGCAGCCGCGGATCGAGCAGGTCGCGCAGGCCGTCGCCGACCATCTGCAGGGACAGCACGGCGAGCACGATGGCGAGGCCGKGGAAATAGGTCATCCAATCCGCCTGGCCGATATATTGCCGGCCGGAAGCGATCATCGTGCCCCAGGTCGGGACATCGGGGCTGACGCCGAGCCCGAGGAAGGAAAGTCCGGCCTCGGCCAGCATGGCGCTGGCGAAGATGAAGGTGGCCTGCACCGTGATCGGCGAGACGATGTTCGGCAGGACATGCCGCGTCATGATCCGGAAGGTCGTGTTGCCGCAGGCTCGGGCCGMCTCGACATAGGGCAACTCGCGGATCACCAGGGTCGCAGCGCGGACGATGCGCGCCAGCCGTGGCGCATAGACGATCGCGAGCGCCACGATCACCGTCACAAGCGATGGACCGAGCGCCGCGACCAGCGCGATCGCCAGGAGGATGTCGGGGAACGCCATCATCGCGTCGATCAAGCGGGCGGTCGGCGTGTCGAGCCGCTTGAAGAACCCGGCCAGCAGCCCGAGCGTCACGCCGATCAGCGACGACAGGACGACGACGGCGGCGCCGACCGAGAGCGACAGGCGGCCGGCATAGAGCATCCGCGAGAAGAGGTCCCGGCCGAATTCGTCCGTACCGAACCAGTAGGTCGCGGACGGTGGCTTCAGACGGTTGACGATCGAGAGCCGGCCGGGCGCATAGGGCGCGATCAGCGGCGCCAGCGCCGCGAGCAGCACGAAGACGAGGAGGATCGCGAGGCCGATCGCCACTGTGCGGCGTTTCATCAGCTGTCGCAGGAAGGTCCGGCCGCGGCGCGGCGCCAGCRCATCGGGTGTGAGGTCGACCATCAGTAGCGCACCCTTGGATCGACCAGCAGATAGAGCATGTCGATCGCGAAATTGATCAGGACATACAGGCCGGCGATCACGAGCAGCGCGCCCTGGATCACCGGATAGTCGCGTCGCAGCACGGCCGAGACCACGAGGTTGCCGACGCCCGGCAGGCCGAACACCGTCTCGGTCACGACCGCGCCCGAGATCAGCACGGCGGCTGTCAGCCCGAGCACGGTGAGGATCGGGATCAGCGCGTTCTTGAGCGCATGGGTAAGGATGACGGCCTGCTCGCCCAGCCCCTTGGCCCGCGCCGTGCGGATATAGTCGTCACCGAGCACGTCGAGCATCGAGGCGCGGGTGAAGCGCATGATCAGCGCCGAGGAGACGAGCCCGAGCGCAACCGCCGGCAGGATCAGGTGCCGGATCCGTTCGATAAGGCTCGTATCGGGCCCGCCATAGCCGGAAACCGGAAGGATCTGCAGGCGCACGGCGAAGATCTGCATCAGGATCAGCCCGAGCCAGAAGCCGGGGATGCTCGCGCCGAGCATGGCGAGCGTCGTCGCCGCCTGGTCGAGGAAGGAGCCGCGCCGATAGGCGGCGTAGATGCCGACGGGCAGCGCGATGACGCTCGCGATGGCCAGCGACAGCAATGTCAGGAAGAAGGTCGGCTCGGCCCGCTCCAGCAGCGCGGAGGTCACCGGCATGTTCAGGAAGATCGACTGGCCGAGATCGCCGCGCAACAACTGCCCGACATAGAGCACGTATTGCGAGAGGATCGAGCGATCGAGCCCGAGCCTGGTGCGTAGATCTGCGACGTCCTGCGCCGTCGCATCGGGGCCGAGCATCACCGCGGCGGGATCGCCCGGCGTGACGCGCACGATCACGAAGACGATCGTGACGACGAGCAGCATGACCGCGACCATGCCGGAGATGCGTTGAAGGATGTAGCCGACCATGGCCCGACCGCCTCGTTGCTCGTCGACCGGCCGTGATCGACGAAGGGGGATCACTTTTTCAGGGTGACGTTCCAGAAATAGGGCCAGGGCGCCGGCACGACGCCGTCGAGCTTCGCGGATTTCGCGGAAAGCGCGTTGAAGTCGCCGATCTTGATGAAGGGCACCTCGTCATAGATCGTCTTCTGCACATTCGCCCACAGCACGGCCCGCTTGGCGGGGTCGGCTTCGGAGGTGAAGGCGTCGACGGCGGCCTTGCGGGCAGGCGTGTCCCACCAGCCGGGCGAGCTGGTCGACAGCGAGCCGATCAGCGCCGGTTCCGGCAGGAAGGGGCTGTGGGTGATGTAGATCTCCCACAAGGCCTTGTCGGTCCGCCGCTGGGTCAGGGTCGCCCAGTCGACGACCTGCATGTCGACGGTGAAGCCGGCGAGCTTCAGATACTCGGTCGCGACCTGCGCCATCTTGTAGTGGAACTCGTACTGGCGGCTGGTCAGGATGCGGATCGGCTCGCCCTTGTACCCGGCCGCCTTGGCGGCGGCCCTCGCCTTGTCGGCATCGCCGACATTGTAGTTCCCGGCGACGCCCGCATCGGTGTGCCAGACATAATCCGACGGATAGATGTCGCCGTCGAGCGCGTAGAACTCCGTGCTGCCGAACGCCGCGGCCAGCATGTCCTCCATGTTCAGCGCCATGCGGATCGCCTTGCGGACCGCGACGTTCTTCGCCGCGCCCTCGGCGGTGTTGAAGATGAAGACGGGATAGCCGAAGGGCTTCAGCAGGACGGGCTGCGAGGCCGCCCCCTTCAACCGGTCGATGGATTCCACGGGAATTGAATCGACATAGGAGTATTGGCCGGAAACGGCCGACTCGACGCGGGTATTCGCATCCGGAACCGGCACGAAGCGGACCTCGTCCAGCAGGGCGCGCCGCGCGCCGCCGTAGCCGTCGCCCTGGCCGTCGCGCGGCTTGTAGCCGGCGAAGCGGACGAGCTGGATGTACTGATCGGCCTTGCGCTCCTTCAGCATGTAGGGGCCCGTTCCGATGAACTCCTTCATCGGTTCGCTCTGCTTATTCGCCGGGATGATGATCGCGGCTGAGTTGTTGAAGGCGAGCAGCGAGGTCAACGGTGCATAAGGCTGCTTCAGCGTGATCACGAGCGAGGCCGGGCCGGCGGCCTCGACGCTCTCGATGAAGCCCGCCGCCTGCTTTCCGCGCGAGGCCAGCTTCATCCAGCGCTTCAGCGAGGCGACGGCATCATCGGGGGTCAGCTCGGAGCCGTCATGGAATTTGACGCCCGGCCGCAGCGCGATGGTGTAGCGCTTGCCGTCGTCGCTGATCGCGGGCAGCGCATCCGCGAGTAGCGGCGTCACCTTCCAGCTCTTGTCGAATGTGTAGAGGGTCTCGAAGACATGCTGGGTGATCGTGCCGACCAGATCGGCGGTMGAGACCATCGGGTCCAGGGTCGGCGGCTCGCCGACGGTCGCCACCGTGGCGATGCCCCCGGTCTCTTGTGCGAGGGCGAGCGACGGTCCGGTGAGCAGGCTGCAGGCGAGGAGGCATCCGAGCAGGCGTTTCATGGTCCCTCACATTCTTTTATTATGTAATACTATGTCTTATAACAGAATATCGACCCGCGATGAATGTCAACGCATGGCGTGCGTCGATGCTCAGCCGGGCCATTTCACCGAGGCGGCGGCGTGCCGGTTTCGGCGTTCCGCCAGCGGATCGCGTTGCTGCGCCGCACCGCTTCGCGTTCGGCGACGATGCGGCACCGGCACGGAAGACGGCCGGCTGGTCGGCCTGGGGGGAAGACGAACTGGAGCTCGGGTACGCCATCTCGCCGGAGCATCAGGGCTGCGGCTATGCCGTCGAAGTGGCGTCAGCGCTCTTGTCTGAGGCTCGTCGGCATCGGCTCCCACGGCAGTTGGTGGGGTTCGCACTGGAGAACAACGCGGCATCCAGACATGTTCTGGAGCGGATCGGCATGACCTTCGAAGGCGAGCGTGTCATCGGGGGCCTGCTGCACGCCTTCTATCGCGCAGCCGACTGAGGACAGACCCGAACCGGCGGCCGGGCGCCCGGCCCCCTCCTCCCGGATAGCGAAGCTTGCCCCCCGGACGCCTCCGCTCCTGCATGCCGCGAGAGCGGTGCAGCGCGTTGCTCAGCGCGCCCGCGGGTCGAKGGCGTCGCGCAKGCCATCGCCGAGCAGGTTGAACGACAGCACGGTTGCGAAGATGGCGATGCCGGGCCAGAGCGCCATCCAGGGCGCATTGCTCAGGAAGCGCTGCGCCGAATTCAGCATCGAGCCCCAGGAGGGCGCCGGCGGCTGCAGGCCGAGGCCGAGGAAGGACATGCTCGCTTCCGCAATGATCGCGGCTGCGATCGTCAGTGTCGCCTGGACCATGAGCTGCGGCAGGATGTTCGGCAGGATGTGGCGCACCGCGATGCGCCATTGCGGATTGCCGACCGCGCTTGCCGCTTCGACATAGTCCTCAGCCTTGATCGAGAGCACCTGGCCGCGCGTCAGGCGGATGAAGAGCGGCATGGCGGTGATGCCGATCGCCAGCATCGCATTGGTCAGGCTGGGCCCGAGGAAGGCCGCGAGCGCGATCGCGAGGATGAGGAACGGGCAGGCCAGCATCGCATCGGTGAAGCGGCTGATCAGGCCGTCGACCAGGCCCCCGAGAAAGCCGGCTGCGAGCCCGAGCGGCACGCCGATCGCCATGGCGATGCCGACCGAGGTCAGGCCTGCCAGCAGCGAGGCCCTGGCGCCCCAGATGATGCGCGAAAGCATGTCGCGGCCGGCCTCATCAGTGCCGAACCAGTGCGCGGCGGAGGGTGCCTTGCGCACCGCGGTCCAGCTCTGCGCCGCCGGGTCGTAGGGCGCCAGAAGCGGCGCGAAGACGGCGACGAAGACCATGAGCAGCACGACGGCGAGACCGACCAGCGCGCTCTTGCGCTTCGACAGGCGCCGCCACACGCGGCCGCGGAAGAAGTTCGCGACGGGATTGGCCGAAGGCTTGGGTTCCGAGATCGTCAGCACAGGTCAGCTTCTCAGTCTTGGGTTGACGAGGATGTATCCGATGTCGGCCAGCAGGTTGAGGACGATGTAGAAGAGCGARGTCACGAGCACGACGCCCTGCACCACGGGATAATCGCGGGTGAAGACGGCATCGACGATCAGCTTGCCGAAGCCCGGGATCGTGAAGATCTGCTCGGTCAGGACCGCGCCGGAAAGCAGCGCGCCGAACTCAAGCGCACCAAGCGTGATGATCGGCGTCAGCGCATTGCGCATCGCATGCTTGAACACGACGACCCACTCACTGAGGCCCTTGGCGCGCGCGGTGCGAACGTAATCGCTTTCGAGCGCCTGGAGCATCGCGCTGCGGGTATGGCGCATGATGACGCCGGCGATCGCGGTGCCGAGCACGCAAGCCGGCATGATCGTCGTCGAGAGGTTCATCTTCAGATCCTCCCAGGGGCTGACGAAGCCCGAGGCCGGCAGCCAGCCGAGATGGACCGAGAAGAACATGATCAGCATGATGCCGAGCCAGAAATTCGGCACCGAGATGCCGGCAAGCGACGCGACATTGGTGGTGTAGTCGATGGCGCTGTTGGGGCGCAGAGCCGAAATGACGCCCGCCGTGATGCCGACCACGAGCGCGATCAGGATGCCCATGACCGCGAGCTGCAGCGTCACCGGCAGCTTGAGCAGGATCAGCTCGAGGACGGGGCGGTTATGGCGCATGGATTCGCCGAGATCGCCGGTCACCACGCCCTTCAGCCAGTAGAGATACTGGACGATCAGGGGCTGATCGAGGTGATACTGGGCGCGGATCGCGGCCAGCGTAGCCTCATCGGGATTTTCGCCGGCGAGCACGAGCGCCGGGTCGCCCGGCAGGAGATGCTGCAGCGAGAAGATGATCATCGACAGAAGGATGACCGTCGGGACGAGTTGCAGAAGGCGGCGTCCAAGAAGCGAAGACATGGGTCAGCCCTCCGTCACGGTCTGGGCCGGCCGCGCAGCCATGGCTTCAAAGGCCGCGAACAGCTTTTCGAGCTTCGGGTTGCGTGGTTCACGCGCAATCTCGGCTGCATCCTGTGCCGGCAGTTCGCGCCAGAAGGCGCAGGCATTGGCATGGCCGCCCGCTTCGACCTCGAGCACCATGCTCACGCTCTTGCAGGCCGGTCGCGCATGCGGGCAGCGTGTATGCAGCCGGCATCCTTCGGGCGGGGACAGCGGGCTCGGCAGATCGCCATGGAGTCTCGCCGCGCGCGAGCGCTGGTGGCTCGGCGGCGCCGCGACCGGAATGGCCGAGAGCAGCGCCCGCGTATAGGGGTGGCGCGGCGCGGCGAAGATCTCGTCGGAGGTGCCCATCTCGACGACCTTGCCGAGATACATCACGGCGACGCGATCGGCGATGTGCTTCACGACACCGAGGTCGTGCGAGATGAAGACGAAGGCAATACCGAGCCGCTTCTGTAGGTTCTTCAACAGGTTGAGGACCTGCGCCTGGATCGAGACGTCGAGGGCCGACACCGCCTCGTCGCAGATGATCGCCTTCGGCTCGGAGGCGAGCGCCCGGGCGATGACCACGCGCTGGCGCTGGCCGCCGGAGAATTCATGCGGATAGCGGTCCGCCTGTTCCGGGCGCAGGCCGACCATGTCGAGAAGCTCCGCGACGCGCCTGGCGCGCTGCCCGGCCGGCACGATGTCGTGCAGCATCAGCGGCTCGGCGATCGTCTGGGCGATCGTCATGCGCGGGTTGAGCGAGGCATAGGGGTCCTGGAAGATCAGCTGCACATGCCGGCGCTGTGCGCGCACGGCCGCGTGGCTGGCGTGGGTGACGTCCTGCCCGTCGATGAAGACCTCGCCGGAGCTGGGCTCGATCAGGCGCATCAGCAGGCGGCCGAGCGTCGACTTGCCGCAACCGGATTCGCCGACGATGGCGAGCGTTTCGCCGGGCATCAGCGACAGGGTCACGTCATCGACCGCGCCGACGGACGCGAGCGGGCGGCCAAACAGCGAGCGCTTGACGACGAAGCTCTTGCCKAGGCCGCGGGCTTCGAGGATCGGCTTGGCCGCGGGGGAGCTGGAGGCGCTCTGGATCATGGGACGAGGTCCTGCATGGGCGCACGCCAGCAGCGGCTGAAATGGCCGGCCGTGACCTCGATGAGGTCCGGCATCTCGGCGCAGCGCGCGACGCGGAAGGGGCAGCGCGCCTGGAAGCGGCAGCCCGAGGGCGGATTGGCCATATCGGGCACGGTGCCGGTGATGGCGACCAGCTGCTCGCGCTTTTCGTCGAGACGCGGTAGCGAGCCGAGCAGGCCGACCGTGTAGGGGTGCTGCGGGAAGGTGAAGAGATCCTCGACCGAGCACTGCTCGACGACCTGGCCGGCATACATGACGATGACGTCGTCGCAGGATTCCGCGACCACGCCGAGATCATGGGTGATGAGGATGATGGCGGTGCCGGTCTTCTGCTGCAGCTCGCGCATCAGCTCGAGCACCTGCGCCTGGATCGTGACGTCGAGCGCAGTCGTCGGCTCGTCGGCGATCAGCAGCTCGGGATCGCAGGCGAGCGCCATGGCGATCATCACGCGCTGACGCATGCCGCCCGAGAGATTGTGCGGATATTGATGGTAGCGGGTCTCGGGCGACGGAATGCGCACCAGCTTCAGCATGGCGATGGCGCGTTCTGTCGCCTCCTTCTTCGAGATCGGGCGGTGGCGCAGGATGACTTCGTTGATCTGCTCGCCGACCGTATAGGACGGGTTGAGCGAGGTCATCGGCTCCTGGAAGATCATCGCCAGCC
>NZ_JBFTLD010000170.1:0-14036 GCF_056396265.1 Allobosea sp. 05T422_2
CCGCACGGGCCGGGCGATCGCGGCAGCCGGCGCATCGCGCTTGAAGCGCTTCGGCCTCGAGCTCGGCGGCAAGACGCCGATGATCGTGTTCAACGATGCCGATCTCGCGGCAGCGCTCCCGCAACTCGAGAAGGCCATCACAGTCTTCGCTGGCCAGTTCTGCATGGCCGGAAGCCGGATCCTGGCGGAGCGCGGCATCGCTGACCGTCTGCGGCAGGCCCTTGGCGCGCGGCTGGATCAGGTCAGAGTCGGCCCGGCATCCGATCCGAGGAGCGAAATGGGCCCGTTGATCGACAGGCGAAGCGTGGCCCGCGTCGATGCGATGGTGGAGAAAGCTCTGGCGGAGGGCGCTCAGGCCATCGTCCGCGGCGGCATCCCGCGCGAGCCTGCACTCGCGGCGGGGGCATTCTATCGACCGACACTGCTCGAGGTCTCCGATGCGAATCTGGTGATCGTCCAGGAAGAGGTGTTCGGACCGGTCGCGACCTTCCAGGTTTTCGAAGGCGAAGCGGAGGCCATCGCCCTCGCCAACAACAGCGATTTCGGCTTGGCCGCCAGCGTCTGGAGCCGCGATGTCGATCGGCCTCTCCGTGTCGCGCGCGAACTGCAGGTCGGCACGGTTTGGATCAATGATTGGGCCGCCATCCACGACGAGTTCGAGGAAGGCGGCTTCAAGCAAAGCGGCATCGGCCGACTGAATGGCCTCGCCTCTCTTCACGATTTCCAGGAGACGAAGCACATCGCGCTCAGAGCCGGAGGACTGCGATGAGAACCTGCTATGGCAAGCTGTTCAAATCGGGTCGCTCAGCAACTCCCGTAGCCGGACCGCCAGCTCCCGAGCGGTGTATGGCTTCCTGAGCCAGCTCCCCGCGGCGGCGAATTCTCGCCTTGCGATACTGGGCTCCGCATATCCTGAGGTGAAGAGGACCTTGATTCCGGGCCGGATGCGGCGGGCTCGCTTCGCCAGTTCATCCCCGGCTATGCCGCCAGGCATGATGATATCGGTGAAGAGCAGCCGGATTTCCGGGTGCTGCGAAAGCAGGTGGAGCGCCTCTACCCCGGTATTGGCCTGCAGCACCCTGTACCCTGCGTCCTCCAGCCTGGCGACGACGACATGGCGGACGCGCGCATCGTCCTCCGCCACCAGGATCGTTTCGGTCCCCCCTGGAATCTGGTTGTTATGTCCATCAGGGACTGGTGCTCGCCCAGGGGCACGCACAGGACTTCTCGTGGCTGCCGGCAGATACAACCGAACGCAGGTTCCCTGCCCCAACTCGCTGTAGAGCTGCACATGTCCGCCGGACTGTTTGGCAAAACCGTAGACCATGCTGAGACCAAGACCGCTTCCGGCGCCAACGTCCTTGGTCGTGAAGAACGGCTCGAAGGCGCGTTGCTGTGTTTCGGCCGACATGCCCCTTCCGGTGTCGCTGACGGAAATCAGCACGTAATTTCCTGTCCGCACATCCGGATGAATGCGGCTATAGTCGGCATCGAGCCGAACCGAAGCAACATCGACCGTAAGACGCCCGCCACGCGGCATCGCATCGCGGGCGTTCAAGGTGAGATTGAGCAGAGCGTTTTGCAGCTGCGACCCATCAATCAGAGCGTGGTGCGGCGCCCCCGTCACGACCGTGCGCAACTCTATGGACTCTCCAAGCGTGCGACGCAGGAGAGCTGAGAAGTTGCCGACCAGTTGGCTGACATCCATGAGCTTGGGATTGAGCGGTTGCCGGCGGCCAAAGGCCAGCAACTGTTCCGTCAGCTTGGCGCCGTCATCAGCGGCATCTTGGGCTTCGCGCACCAGATCGTGCAGCCTCCCGCTCTCGATGCGCCTTTCGATCATCTCGAGATTGCCGCTGATGACCGTAAGCAGATTGTTGAAATCGTGCGCGATACCGCCAGTCAAATGACCGACCGCCTCCATCTTGTGAGCCTGGCGCAACTCTTCTTCGATTTTTTGCCGGCTCGTCAGATCTCGGACGAAGCCGGTGAAGATACGGCTGCCATCGGCGACGGCCTCACCGATGGCGAGTTCCATCTGGAATTCGGTTCCATCAGCGCGCAATCCGGTCACCACGCGCCCGAAGCCTATGATGCGCCTTTCGCCGGTCGCCAAGTAGCGCGAGAGATAGCCATCATGCGCCTCCCGGTCCGGTGACGGCATCAGGATCCGGACGTTCGACCCGCAGACCTCATCCGCCGCATATCCGAAGAGCCGTTCGGCAGCGGCGCTGAAGGACAGGATCGTACCGATTTCATCGATGACGACCATCGCCTCCGGCACCGTGTCCAGGATCGAGCGCAGATGAGCGGAGCTGGCGGCGAGTTCGGTTTGCGTGCGCCGCAGATCGCTTACGTCGATGTTCACCTCCACGATCGAATAGCCTGCCCGGCTCTGCGACTTCACCGCGACCCAATGGCTCGCGACAGATATGGCACGCCCATCCCTGTGTCGGTGGGTCAATTCGCCCTTCCAGAGATTATGTTTCTTCAAGTAGGCGCGGATATCTTCGAGCGGCCGCGGGAAGACGGTTCGCAGAAGGTCATGCGCCACGACGCCGACCGCTTCCTCGCGGCTCCAGCCGTACAGATCCGCGCAACCGGATGTCCAGCGGCTGATCACCCCATCAAAGCCATGGACGATAATATTGGCACCATCGAGAATCCGTACGATCTCATCAAGACTGAAGTCACTGGTAACGGTGGACTCCATCGTCATCCCCGCGGATTGCATCAACTCTCAGTGAGGCCAGACCGCGCGCCGCACCGATGTCATGGTCGGCGGACGATCCTCATCATCGTCGCCATCCCCTTCACCAGCAAGCCTTGCCAGCCTTGCCAACTGGCGGATGATGATCGCGCTGCGTCCGCTGGGCGCGATCACGCCGCAGGCGATGAGCTTGCTCATGCTGCGCGATACGGTTTCGATCGTGAGGCCCAGATAATCCGCCATATCCAAGCGCGTCATCGGAACCGCGAGCAACGGCGAAGTCGGCCGACCTCCGGCCCGGCGGCGGGCAATGAGGAGCAGGAAGCTGCTCACGCGCTCTTCGGCGCTCTTGCGAGCAAGCAAGACCATCTGATCCTGGGCCGCAGCCATCTCGTCGCAGAACTGAGCAAACAGCTGCGGGCGAAGCTCGGGGCACCGATTGATCTCGTCCTGGAAACGGGAGCGGGCAAAGCGGCGCAGCTTTGCCGGTGTTATGGCTTCAGCCGTATAGAGATAATGATCCTTGAGCGACACACCCAGAAGATCTCCGGGATAGATGAAGCCGGTAATCACCCTGCGGCCATCGCTCATGATCTTGAAAACGCGCAAGACGCCCTCGACAACTTCGAAGACATGCGTTGCCTCGTCTCCCTCCCAAAAGACCGCAGCTCCAGTCTCGACCTTCTCGATGGGTTGCCGCCTGAACAAGCTCCCCAGGTCAGGAGCTGACACCTGCKCGTCCGGGAAGCTGCCGCGCGGTAAGCCTAAGCACGAAACACTGATGCCCGCTAACATGACACTCCCCTGCATAACCACTCATAGCCGGAGAATTGAGCGCCCTTCAGTGACGACGAAACGATAGGCCAGTTACCGTTGGTATAAAATTGTAACGGATTGTACGCTGGCTCGACGACTGTGATCCGGAAGCTCAGACATGGCCGAACAGCAAGCCCGGAACGAGCATCTTCTTGTCGTCGACGACGATATGCGCATCAGGCAGATGCTGGTCCGCTATTTTGAGGATGAGGGCTATCGCGTCACGGCGGTCGCCAACGGCCAGGGCATGCGCGAGTGCCTTCAGCGAACCTCGATCGACATGATTCTGCTCGATCTCGTCCTGCCCGCCGGCGAGGACGGGCTCGGATTGGCTCGCGAAGTCCGCTCCCACTCCGACGTTCCGATCATCATGCTGACCGGACGGAACGACATCGTCGACCGGGTCGTTGGGCTCGAGATCGGTGCCGACGACTATGTCGCCAAGCCGTTTCATCTTCGCGAGTTACTGGCACGGCTGCGTACGGTCATGCGCCGGCGTCACGCGTCAACAGCACCTGATCACAATGACCATCGCGCAATCGTCAGCTTCGATGGCTGGCGCCTCGATCTCGGACGACGCCAACTCCTTAGGGCGGACGGCTCTGACATCGTTCTCACGACYGGAGAGTTTGACATGCTGGCTGCGCTGTCAAAACACCCCGGACGCGTATTCTCCCGAGAAGTACTGATGGACATCACACACGGGCGGAGGCTGGAAGCTTTCGATCGAACGATCGACGCCCAAATTTCACGCCTGCGCAAGAAAATCGAGCAGGACCCGACGAGGCCGACGCTCATCAAGACGGTGCGAGGGGTCGGCTACGTCTTTACCGGAAAACCATCGCCCTGAAATCATCTACACTTATTTACTGGTAATAAATTCCGTCATTTCTGGAGAGCAAGGCCGGATACGATCAGGCTGATCAATATATTAGCCTGATCGACCTGCCCGCTCGATATTCGTACGATCCCATTAGGCAAACTGCATGGCAAACACCTAGGAGCCCGTCCGAGTAACGATTTTGGGGCGATTATGACGGGAAGGCTGGGCGCGAGATTTCGGTGCCCGGTCSTCATCTTGAGGCTTTTGCAAGCTTCAGGAGGTTGTGAGCGGTACAGATCATTGCCCATTCGCCTCGGACCTGATCGAGACCGCGCAGGAGCAACTGCCGGAAGCCTCTGGCTTGCTTGATCTGCCCGAACACCGGCTCGACCACCTGCTTCCTGAGGCGGTAGCGGCTCCTGCGGCCAGCCCGCTTCAGCCGTGCGGCCATAGCGCTCATCAAGGGCATCTTCGTCAGTCTACGGCGCCCGACCGCGTTCCCCTCGCCGTGGCGCGCACGGCCTGGGGCGAGGTAGCCCGCAATCCCTCTCTCCTTCAACGCGGCCAGGTTCACCTCGCTGGCAAAGCCCGCATCGCCCGAGACCTCACGCGGCTTGCGCCCAAGATGGACGCGGACATCGTCGATGAGCGGCACGAGGGCGCGATAGTCGGCGGAGTTGGTCACCAACCGGTGGGCCACGATGATCTGATGGGCGGCATCGACCGCGATCTGGCCATTGTAGCCCTGCACGAACCCGTCGCGCGTGGGCAGGATGCGGCTGTCCTGGTCGGTGAWGTTGCGCTGCGCCCGGTCGGGCGGTCCACCGTCCTCGCTCCGCAACGCCCGGCCCTGCCAGCGCATGCCCGACGATGCGCCTGGTCCGCTCTCGTCCTCCGGATCCGGCGGATCGGCAGCCTCTGCCTCCAGCGTCTCCTTGGCAGCTCGGATCCTCTCCAGCCGACGCTGTTTGTCGGCCATCCAGTCCGGTGTCTCGTCCCCACGTCGGTCCGCGCCATGAACCTGATCCTCGGTCGCGTCGGTGTCGCGCGCCTGATCGAGCCATTGTGCRACCTCGGCGGCCAACGCAGGCTCCGTCGTCTTCATCCGCCCGTAGCTCATGGCCTTATGGCGCGAGGCGTTCGCCTTCAGTTTGGTCCCGTCGACCGCCACGTGTGCGAACTCGACCAAACCGGCCGCCCGGCACAGACGCAGCACCTGCACGAACAGGTCCGATAGGACCACGAGGTGGCGCTTGCGGAAGTCGGCGATGGTCCGGAAGTCCGGCCGGTTCAGGCCGGTCACTGCCATGACGTCGACCCGCTCCTCGCAGGCGCGGGCGAGCTGACGCGAAGAGTACAGGCCACGGCTGTAGCCATAGAGAAGCAGGGCCACCATCATGCCGGGATGGTAGGGCGGATAGCCGCGCTCCTCGGTGTAGCTGTCGATAATAGCCGAAAGGTCGAGCCCTTCGCGCACCGTGTCACGGACGAAATGCGCCAKGTGACCGGGCGGCACGAACTCATGCAGCGAAGGCGGCAAAAGCCAGCCCTGATCGACATCCCAAGAGCGAAACACTTTGGCCATGAGCCAGTGAATCATCCCGAAGCCACCCSGTCCAGAGGATTACTCGGACGGGCTCCTAGGCAAGCATCTTAGCCCTGGCGGATCGATGTATCGAGAACTATCGCCAGCTCGCGATTCATGAGCCCCGCTCGCGGCCGCGCACCCGCTCTCGCGCGGGATCGCTCGATCCAGCGAGATGCGCGCACGCGCCCGCCGCGTCACGTTTCATCGACTGCTCGCGAAATCCTCCTCCGTGTCGAGGCGCGCGAACCCATTGACGATCAGATCGTATTTCACCACTGAAACTGCCAGGTTCCGTGCCCAATCGACCACGTCATTCCAGGGATCGACCACCCTTCCCGTCGCAGAAAGAAAGGTAATGACCGTCGCGATCTCCGTCTGACCGCGGACGACAAGCACGCCACCCAAGCCCAATATTAGAATTCCGCCTACGCTATAACTCAGATTCATCAGAAAATTCATTGAGAACTTCAAAGCGAATATTCCCATACTAATATCAAATACGATATTTAAATCGTCGTCATTCTGATTATCTCTGCCATATTTGCTGACAGTCAAAATATCAGATCCAATTTTCGCAATAAAACTATTCTACCAGCAACTCTTGGATTGATTGCCCTCTGAATCAATGGAACAATAACGATTTGCGGCGCGAGAATTGCTGCACTCACCAGCGCCATTCGCGGCTCCAGTATCAAAAGGTAGCTGAAGACGCTGATCAAGAACCCAATCTCCACGATCGGGATACTGATGCTGGACCCGACGAAAGCGCCAACATCGTCACTTTCCGCCATAATCATTGACAGACCGACGGCATCGTTACCGTCTTGTCGTGACTTGGCCGAGCGCGTTGCAAGGCGAGTGTCGATCGCAACGCGCAGGGCCCGGGTCGCACTTTCCCCAATCCAAGCTCGATAGAGATTCATGAGGAGCTTGAGCAGCCCAAAACTGAGTATGATCACGGCTTGTGCGGTCACAAGCAGGAGAATGTCCCTGACCGCCCCTCCTTTGACCGCCGTATCGATCACCCTTCTTTGAATTTCGATTGGCGCGGCATTCAAGAGGAATACAGCGACAGAAATGACGGAAACCCATAATTGATGCCATCCGCTGATGCGAAAGACAAAATGAAAGAGAGACTTCGGCAGCGGTTCCGAGCCAGACAAATTTAGAGAAGTAGATGAAGGCTGGCTGAACATATGATTATTATTCGAACGAGACTGTTCGTTTGCGCCCAACCGCGACCACGCTCCGGCATCGTGGCATAAACAGCAAACTCTTTGGTATTCGGAGTGAGAATGCCCCGACGTTCGGCTGGAGAGCCCGTCGTGCGCGACCGGTTGAGCCCAAGTCGATGAGATGGGCGCCCCAATGGGCACGCTGCCGCCTGCTGGGAGAAGTGGCCAATGGAATTGGGGTCACGGCAAGTGATCCAGCCTCCTTACCGGGCCAAGCCTTCATCCCGTAGGCCGATCGTCGCATGGATGGGCGAATGGTTGGACCCAGATCGTTCATCAGGATACGCTCCACGCCAGGCTGATCATCATCGTTAGCTCAGCAGCCGACAGTTCCGTTGACCTGGATCAACTCCGCAGCGCCGGTCTGATCCTAAGGGCTGCGGCCCCCTGCGTCTGACATTGCGCTGAAACGAGGGCGGACTCAGCGCGATCTGAGGCTCAGGAGATAGGAGATGATGTCGTCGATTTCGGAGCGGCTGAATTGGTAGCGCGGCATTTGACCGTGAGGCGTCTGGAGAAACACCCGGAGCGAGAGCTCGGTCTGCTGGCTCGTATCGGCTATCGCCCCGAAATCTGGAGGCGTGCGGGCCCGATCTCGGTCCTCCCCGGTGATGCGATGGCATGCAGCGCACCATGTCGAGGCCAGATTGCGGCCAGCGGCAGCATCGCCGATACTCTGCGCAGCCGTCACATCGATCCCGATCATGGTCACCACCAGACCGAGGAACGAGGCGATCCTGAGAGGCTTGTCCATTTCCATCCTCCTGCGCAGCAGCCTGGCTCGCACACGCCTGGCCTTACCGGAACTCTGGCCTCCACTTTCGCGAAATCCGCCGGATATAGGCGACAAGCCCGTCGGTTTCGCTTTCGGTGAGACGAAACTCCGGCATTCCCGGGTGACGCACCACGGTTCCGTCAATCAAGACGGGAGCGGGATTGCCGCCGGGGTAACGTTCGGCGATGAGCGGAAAGCGTGGCKACCTGGKGTTGGGACTTTGACCTGTGCGCCCGACAGCATGACATCCACTGCAGATACGCTGAGCGACTTTCTTGCCCAAGTCCGCACTCTGGGCATTCTCAGGGCGTTGCGCATCCGCCGGCATCGCGTTCACGGCACTCGCCATAATACCAAGGCATGCGCCAAAGAGGAGCAAAATCGCAGAATGAGAGGGCTGTCGCTTCATGGTTTCAGCCTATCGGCCCTATCGCAGCTCGCATTGACACAGATCACGCTCTCTATCCGGCTCTCGCGATCCCCGGGCCGGCCTTCGCCCAGGGCCCGGAACTAAAGCCAGACACGGTGAAAATCACCTCCGGCGGAGGGCAATCAGCCGTTCACCTCAAAAGATGGCGCTCGATCTCGCCGACAGGCAGATTCGTCAGGTCCTTGACGATTTCCGCCACGACAAGAGCCTGCACGGCCGGAAGCAGCTGGCGACGCAGTTCACCCAGCACCTTGGGCGGCGCAATCAGGATGATGCGCTTGACACGGTCGACGCCGCTTCGTCGAGACAGAAAGAGTGCAACCTCGCCAACAAACGAGACCTCGGCAGCTGCGTGGCGGCTATTTGCTTCAACCGCGCTGCGCCCCTCGCCGAGAGACTGATGGACCCGACCTGGACGATCCGYCCCAAGCTCGCGATCGGGGGCGGACGGCCGTTCCATCGTGTGAAGGACCTGCAGCCGCAATCGGTCGACATCGCCATCATTTCGCAGGATGAGCGCCTTGGCGCCGTCGCACACGACAAGCCAGCTATCGCGTTGAACAAGGGGGAGACTGCTGGACATGGCTTGCCTCCTCCAGGCGCGACTGAGGCGCTACTGAGTTTCTCGGCCACGAACGGACAGGGTCCTGCGCTCGACGCCAAGAATGCATCAGGAATCCTTTCGGCGCCACAGCCGTATGCTGTCTATGCCGCGAGCTTACCTGCCCGGCCCGCTTCTTCGACAGCCTCAGTTGCGGTCGCGGTGACGACGGCCATTTCCTTGCGCATGATCGTCGCCAGTTGGTCGAACTCGGTGGAGTAGTCGCTCGCGATGCCCTGGCTGAACTTCCGGTGCGCCTCGACCGCTTCGCCAATTTCCTGGCAGTGACTGAGGGCATTGCACAATTCGGCCTGCGCCTTCATGCGCCGCCCCATAAAGGAAAGCCATTCTGCCCCCACAGTCAGATTTGCCTCCAATATGGCCTGGGGTACGGAAAGGGCGGTCGCGAATTGCGCCTGCATCGTTTTGCCCATCCCCTCCGGGAAGCCAAACGACGGGAAACCCAGTTTGTCGGGGCTGCTGGCGCGGTTCGTTGAAGCTACCATGTCTCGCCTCCTCTGAAGGCAGCGCACCAAGCGCTGCCTGGGTATCGATCATCAAGAACAATCCGGCGAGGGTCGCCTTGATGCAGGTCAACCACCGAACGGATTGCGACTGATAGTTTGTGTTTCGCGCGTGCGCTGGTGACGGGAGTTCGAACATGAATGTCGAATCCACCCTCTTCACTGATCCGAACACCACTCCTCATTTGACCAATGCGCCGCCCCTCCCGCCGGAGGCTCCACCACAACAGGACAGGCTTGGTCCCGAAGAGCCGTTGGATCGTTTCCTGCACGCCGGCATMGGCCGGATGGCCGCAGGTTTCTMGCCTATGGGCCTCGCAGAGGCCTGGTTCGATTGGGCCGTTCACCTATCGGTTTCGCCCGCCCGAATGGCCGAGATCGCCATCACCGGACTGTCGGAGGCCAGTCGCTTGGCCGAGCTGAATGTCCAGATGTTGACCAAGGGGGGCGAATGCTCGCCTTGCGAGCATTCGTTGCCTCAGGACAAGCGGTTCCGTCACCCAAGCTGGCGACAATGGCCGTTCGCGCTCTTCGCGGAATCCCTGCTCGCCTGCGAGAGAACACTCGATGAGGCARGCCGCCACATTCATGGTTCGACTGAGCACCACATGGCACTGTTGCGCTTCGTGGGCCGGCAGGCCCTCGATCTCGTTGCTCCCTCCAATTTTCCGATGACCAATCCAGAGGTCCTGGATGCGACGCTGAAGAGCGGCGGGAGCAATCTCGTACGCGGTGCAAGCTTCGCGCTCGAGGATCTGCAGCGGCTTCTCGCCAGACAGCCACCGGTTGGCGCAGAGGCCTTCGTTCCCGGTCACACGCTCGCGATCACTCCCGGGCGGGTCGTCCATCGGACGCCGCTGGCCGAGATCATCCAGTATGCCCCTGCGACCCCGGCGGTGCATGCGGAGCCCGTCGTGATCATCCCCGCCTGGATCATGAAGTACTACATTCTCGATCTGCGCCCACAGAATTCGCTCGTGAAACATCTCGTCGACGCGGGCTTCACGGTGTTCATGGTCTCATGGAAGAATCCGAGCGCGGCCGATCGCGACGTCGGCCTCGACGACTATCGGRTTCAGGGTGTGCTTCCTGCCTTCGCCACGGCGCTGGCCATCACTGGCGCCAGACGGGCCCATGCCGTCGGCTACTGTATCGGAGGCACATTGCTGGGTCTCGCGGCCGCCGCGATGGCGCGTGACTACGACGACCGAATTGAGACCCTGACATTCCTGGCTGCGCAGACCGATTTTCGCCAGGCTGGCGAGTTGAGCCTCTTCGTCGACGAGAGCCAGCTGGCGATCCTCGACGACATGATGTCGGAGCAAGGCATCCTCGAAGCCTCGCGCATGGCGAGTACATTTCATCTGCTGCGCTCCAACGACCTGATCTGGTCTCGGATGATCCGTCACTATCTTCTCGGCCAGCGAGAGCCCATGGGCGATGTCGCAGCCTGGTCCACCGATGCGACACGGATGCCGTCCCGCATGCACAGCGAGTATCTGCGCTCGCTTTACCTCAACAACGACCTGGCGGAAGGACGCCTCCTGGTTGACGGACACCCGGTGTCCTTACGCGATATCCGTCGCCCGATCTTCGCCGTCGGTACCGAATGGGACCATGTCGCGCCCTGGCGCTCTGTCTTCAAGCTGCACATGCTGACGGATGCTGAAGTGACCTTCGCCCTTACGAATGGCGGCCACAATCAGGGCATCGTGTCCCCGCCTAGCAGGGCAGATCGCCATGTCCGGATCGCGACGGCGAAGATGCATGAACGGCATCAGGGACCAGAGCATTGGCTTCAGGCGGCGGAATACCATGAGGGTTCTTGGTGGCCTCACTGGTTTGCTTGGCTCGCCCTCCACTCAAGCAGCCAGACGTCGCGACCGCAGAGCGTCGCCACGCCCGGGGACGAGGCACTGGGCCCCGCGCCGGGGCTCTATGTGCACGGTTAAGCCCGCTGATCGAACGCTTCCCGGCGCGTTCGTGGAAAGGACGCCACCTCGCGCAAGGGATCGAAATGCGGGCCACATAGGCGCAGCTCGCGAGAACCGAACGTGCAGGGCCGCATTCGCGATCAATGCACCGTCCCAGCTCCGGATCCGACTGACGGGAGATCGCCTCATGCCTTATGCAAGGCTCGAAGACCTTCCCGCTTCTGTTCGGGCGCATTTGCCTGCCCACGCTCAGGAAATCTACCGCGCCGCTTTCAACAGCGCCTGGGAAGGCTACGCAGACCGGAGCGCTGAGGAGCACGAGGAAATCGCTCACCGCATTGCCTGGGCGGCCGTGAAGCACAGCTACCGCAAGGAGGGCGAGCAATGGATCGTGCGCTGAGCCTCGCGAAAGAGGCGCCCACGCGGTCGGGACCAGCCAATGGAGTGCCCGCCTTCTGGTCGGGCGACAATGACGAGATCTTGCGAGTACTCGATGTGCGGCCGGAGGGGATGACCTCCGAGGAGGCGCGCGCGCGAATGGGCCGCTATGGCCCGAATCTGGCTGTCACTGGCGTGCGCCGCAGTCTCGTGGGCAAGCTAGGCAAGCGACTTTGTGAACCCCTTATCGCCATCCTGCTCATTGCAGCCACGATCTCGGGCGCCACGGGAGACTGGCAGAGCTTCCTCATTATCCTGATCATTGTCCTGTTTTCCATCGGGCTCGACATTGCCCAGGAACACAAGGCCGAGACCACCATTGAGGCGTTGAGGCGCTCGGTCGCGGTGACGGCGTCGGTACGTCGCGATGGCAGGCTTCAGGAACTCGCCGTCAAGGAAATCGTACCGGGCGACGTGCTCGAACTCCGTGCCGGCGAACTCGTGCCCGCGGATGGCGTCGTGCTTTCCGCGAATGGCGCACTCGCCAACGAAGCACTCCTGACCGGCGAACCCTATCCCGTGGAAAAGCATCCGGGACCTTCCTCAGGGGCTTCGCTCTCCGACGCCTTCAACGCCCTGTTCGGCGGAACCAGTATCGTCGGCGGGGAGGCAGTCATGCTCGTGGTCGCGACTGGCGGTGCCACCTGCTTCGGCGCGATATCCAGCTCCGTCCAGGCGAAGGAGCCCCCGACCGCGTTCGAGCGTGGCGTGCATGCGCTCGGCATGTTGATCCTGCGGCTCACCGGGTTCCTGGTCCTCTTCGTGCTCCTAACGCAGCTTGTTCATCACGGCCTGTCGCTCGAGAGCTTCCTGTTCGCCGTTGCACTTGCAGTAGGCCTCACCCCCGAACTGCTGCCGATGGTCATGACGGTCACCCTCGCGCGCGGAGCGGTGCGGATGGCCACGAGCCAGGTCGTGGTGAAACGGTTGTCCGCCATCCACGATCTCGGCGCAATGGACGTCCTGTGCACCGACAAGACCGGCACCTTGACCGAGGCGAAAATCGTGCACGTCGCCAGCTTTGGGGCAGACGGCATGGAAAGCACACGCGCGGCACAGTTGGTGCGCCTGAACAGCCGTTTTGCCAGCGGCATGCGCAGCAATCTCGATGACGCGATCCTGGCCGGAGCGCCGACAGGTTTCGATGGCGGCTGGGCGCATGTCGACGATCTGCCTTTCGATTTCGAGCGGCGGCGAGCATCGGTCCTCATTTCGCACGGCACCGCCTCTGAGTTGATCACCAAGGGCGCACCAGAAGCGATGCTCGCCCTGTGCACGCAGATCGAGGCATCCGACGGGATCGTGACGCCGCTTGATGAGACCGAGCGGGTCAAAATCGCGACGCTGCTGGACGAGAGGGGGCGACAGGGCTTCCGTCTGCTAGGGATCGCCAGACGCGACATGCCCGCCAGCTGCCATCATGCAGAACTCACCGATGAAGCCGGGCTCACCTTTGTCGGTTGCGCCGCCTTCCTCGATCCTCCCAAGGCATCCGCGACGGAGGCTGTAGCCCAGCTCATCAAGGCGGGCGTCCGCGTCAAGATCATCTCTGGCGATGCCGCACCGGTCGTCGAGCACCTCGTCGAGACACTGGGCCTGCCGACCCGCGGCCTCATGACGGGAGAGGAGATTTCCGGCCTGTCCGAGATTTCCCTGGCTTCCCGAGCCGAAGGAGCCGACCTCTTCGTTCGCGTCTCACCCGACCAGAAGAGTCGGATCGTGCGCGCCTTGCGTCGGCATGGTCATACCGTCGGCTTCATCGGTGACGGTATCAATGACGCGCCCGCCATCCATGCGGCCGATGTCGGTCTATCGGTTGAAGGCGGGACCGATGTCGCTCGCCAGGCAGCCGACATCATTCTGCTGGCGCCGGATCTCGGCGTGCTGGCCGGGGGACTGGCAGAGGGCCGGCGCACCTATGCCAACATCATGAAATATGTCCGTATGGGAACGAGTTCGAACTTCGGCAACATGCTGTCGATGGCGCTTGCGTCGCTGGTGCTGCCTTTCCTGCCGCTGGCACCGCTCCAGATCCTTCTGAACAACCTGATCTACGATCTATCCGAGATCGGAATCCCCTTCGACAGGGCCGACGAGGAAACACTCGCCGCGCCGMAGGTTTGGGACATGAAATCGGTCCTGCGTTTCACGCTCATCATGGG